>NZ_JAMPMI010000026.1:0-85325 GCF_028478065.1 Providencia sp. PROV255
CTGAGCCGCATCAGCCTTACTAGCAGCGTCCTTAGCCGATGCCTGGGCGTCGTCTGCTGAAGCCTGTGCCTGATCGGCTTTACCACTGGCATCGTTGGCTGTGGATTGCGCTGCATCGGCCTTGTTGCTCGCATCGTTGGCCGAAGCCTGAGCCTTATCAGCGCTGGATTGAGCAGTATCAGCCTTATTGCCTGCATCATTGGCCGATGCCTGTGCTTTTCCAGCGGCCTCTTGAGCCTTCAATGCGTTGGCGGTGGCTTCAGCCGCTGAGGTGATTGCGTTGTCGGCTTTTGTGTTTGCCTCATTTGCAGATGACTGAGCCTGATCAGCCTTGTTGTCAGCAGCCTTTGCTACTGCCTCCGCTTCACCGGCTTTTTTGGCTGCGTTATCGGCCTTTGCACTGGCTTCTTCGGCCACATCCGCAGCATAGTTTGCGGTGTCCTGGGCGTTATTAGCCGCGTAGAGTGCCTCTTTAGCCTTCTTATCGACAGCATCCAGTTGGTTTTTGTTTACGGCGTCAGTTCCGCTGGTACCCGCTGCCACGGAAGTGATTTGGCGTTCATTCCCTGCGTCACCAACGGAGACCGAATTTTTACGGTTCGTGACGCTACCATTGCCGATCGCAACGGAATCTTCGTAAGTTGAGCGCGCAGTTATACCGATCGCCACTCCACCTTTATCAGCGTTAGCACCATAGCCAACCGCGATACCGCCATTACCCGCCGACGCAACGGAACCAAGCGCCACAGAGCCCTGCCCCGAACGTCCGGAGCTGATTGTTTTCGACTGAGCACCGATCGCCACACCATAGTTGGAATTTTCGCTATTCGAGCCCTGACCTAATGCAACACCGTTAAAACCACCTTTAGAACCAGTGCCGATCGCCACACCTAACGTCTTACTGGATTCACCACCGATCACAATGGCCTCTTCGCCAGCGGTCGCTTTATTGCCCAGGATGATGGCCCCGGAATTAGCCTTGTTACCGTTCCCGATGATCAGACGTGACTTGTCAGTGGAAGTACCATAGAGCTGGGTAATGTTTTCGTCACCGATGACGATCGAAGCGTCATGCTGAGAATCGTTGTTATTACCGACTACGACACCTTTTTTACCTTCCACCACCTTGTTGTTTTCGCCGATGTTAATGGCTGGTGACTCCGCAAACGAGGTCCCAGTGAAAACGCCTGCAACCATTAGCGATAGCATGACTTTGTTCAGTCGTTTTACCAAAACTTTGTTCTCAGGCATTGATGCCAGAGACTTGCCCGCATTGGAACGACCTTTGCTGGCCAAACTGCTTTTACTGTTCTCTTTCAACCAAGAACTGATCGACATGTACTTACTCCACTGGGTTAACGTAAAACGGCGTAATTGCCTTTCATGCACGGAATGGCACCAAGGAAATTATAAAAAAGCAGGTATATCTATTTACAGGGAAAAGCCCCTCAAAACGGGCTCGTTTTCGGTCGGAAATTTTCTATAAAAAAGCCAGCAAAAGCTGGCCCTTTGGATTCTTTTAACACTAAGAAAAGGTTATGGTTTTTTCAAATCTATCAAATCAATGCACTTTACTATGGCGTTAAACTGTCGCTCTTCAGATGACACATACTTACTGTGATTTTGTTTCTGCTTTTCTGTTAATTCTTTCCTTGGAATAGTCTCGACGTATTGGGCGTATTTAAATCGAATGCAGGCATACAAACTCAGCGTCAGGACCACACCGAGGCAAGCTATGACCGTCCATAGGTTCGGGAGTTCTCGGTAGAATGGAAAAATAATTGCGTATGCAATAAACAGATTGCGTACTACGATATGCGCTTTCCGTAGGGCAATAGAGGGTAGGCTCGTCGCTTGCCATAGGGTGCGTTCTTGGCTACTTCTAACCTTATTCATTGCCAACCATGATGAAGATATGCCGATCATTGTAATCACCATAAATCCAACCATCAAAATGGCTATTGATTCAGGAAGGTATGCGAAAAAGCTGAAGTAATTAGACATCTTGACCTCGTTAGGTAGGAAAAACACACAGAAACATCTGGCTCAACTAGCGGCATCTTTCAATTCTGCTTTAGCGCGAGATGTCAGAGACATGTTTTCTCCAAGTTGTAGGAAGAAGATTTGAACGTTGGGGGTCAAATGACAGCGGTGCTGGGTGCATCCCAGTGAGTTGACCGTATCAAGTCAACTCGCCAATTCGGAGGAGTAAAGCTGCAATACAGGCCCCTGCGCTTAGCGGGATTCACCGCTGCCATTTGAGATAAGTATAATTACTCAGTTCAATTGACTGACAAAGAAAAAAGGCCATCGAATTGCTGGCCTTTTCCTTGCAGGTGGCATGTTTGGTGGCGGTCGCGGCTCCGTTATCCCTCAACCCCCCAAAAGTACCTTGGGGAGATCATCGAACTAACATAGGGATGGGGTGTTAAAACCCCTCCCCTATGTCATTCCGAGCCCATTCCTCGGGCTTTGTGGGTCGCCTGATAATAGTCCCTATTTTATCCGGGCGAACAGTGTGGGTTCGCTGAGAGCTCACCCAGGGTGCTGTGGCATCCTTCCCACAAGGCTGGTTTATGTGACCAGCCCAGATCGCGCCGGGGGCGCTCATCAATTCTTGGGGAACATGCCCGAAAAGGCGGCTTGGCAGGAAAAAGATTCAAAGGAAAATAAAAAGGAGAGCCTGAGTTCCCCTTTGATGCATTGCATAACCAGTTATTACATTGAGCCGTATCCGAAAACACCACCAGCGGACAGTTGACCACCAATCGTATGGTCATAAACCATCTGGAACATGGTGTCATTCATCTTTTGGACTTCATTGCTGCAACCATAGCGGCGCAACGGCGCGGTCTCGATGTCTTCTTCGACGAAGTCTTCTTCCTCGTCGTCGTAGTAGTAGTGCGTAACGGCCAGGTGAGCGATAGCGCTGAGATCTTCCTCTTCGGTGAAGCGAATACCCTGGCGCTCGTACTCCATCTCTTCAAGCTCTTCCTGAGTGAAGAACTCTGGTTGCTCTTCTTCAAAATCGACCTGGATATCAGACACAAAACTGGTTGAATGTGCTTTTGCTTTACGATTACGACCGAACAGGTTTTTGATGCTGATTGCCATTTTTGTGCCCTCCAAATCTGTAAATGTGTTTGTTTTTAACTAAGATAATTATCTCACACCCGCAGATCTGACGAAGGAAATCGGACAAAAAACATCTTTTTTTTGAATAAAAAAAGAGCTCTGAACAGGCCAGAACTCTCAATTTTTAAGAATACAGTAAGGCTTATTTGGGGTTTCGTTTAGCGGCCATTGGGCTGGCTTTCACGGGTAACGGGTCACCTTCCCCTACACCCAAGGCGGATCGAACCAGGCTGGCATTAACCTGATGTATGACGTCGCTTTGGGTGCAGCACTTGAAAGTGACGCGATGATGACAGTTCGCCTGGATAGTGGCGCTTGGGTCGATGGAGTTGCGGACATGTTCTTTAAATGCTTCGCTTTGCATGATGGCCTCCTGTAAGTAGAGACTTCATTATGTCCCGCTGTAACCGGTTAACGAAGTACGATCACCATTCCCGGCGTGTCGGCGTTGTATCCCTCGGCTCATGAGACAGACGGCAGCTAACACTACCATCAGCCCTCACGGTTAGAGTGGCTGTATCTGGTTCTCCTCTGGAATTACGCACAGCTACATTCACGCGGCCATATCCAGGAAGGATGAGGAATATCCTGTTAGTGCTTTCGGTCAGAGTAAGCCCCCTTTCTTCCAGAGCGGCGAGAGCTTTTTTAAACGTGGAGTCTGTCATCGCGCCTGTCATTTTGAAAAGGATAGTTGGCAAATGAAATCATATGTTCGATTTTTGCGCAACCCTTACCCTCACCCCAAATCACCCTCAGGGTTAAGGGTATTACCCTCAGGGTGATTATCATGGTAGCCGCTTTGAGTGGAATCGAAGGCAAAAAAAAAGCCCCCTAGCCGGGAGCTAAACACCGTCAGTGCTCTACGCTGACGGTAATGGACTAGGCGTTACCCCGACCCCTTGGGATTGAGTTACTTCAGTGGCTGAACACCGAACAGGACGCCGCAATACACCAGGCCGAACACCATCAGAGCGAAGAGAACAGCGCTGGTGGCCTCATGCATGATTACTGCATTGATGACGCTTGCTGCGCGGGCTTTAATGGCATCAAATGAACGGTTGCGAACAGCTTGAGCTTTCATGATGACTCCTAATTGCGTGTTAGTTTTCTTACCTTGTGCAATTAGTTTCGCCCTACCCGATCAGCTGACGAAGGCTCTACAACCCTATTGCGGTCTATATTTTCAAAAACAATGTAGCGCTCTGAAAATGCCTCATTTCTCAACGCAAATCGTCACGTATGCCCCACAGGAACCGCAGCAGTAATCATTGATGTAGCGGCCGTCGTCAGTCCAGTTATTGGCACCACAAGTACATCGGAGCACTCTTATCTTCCCTGCGGGGATCGCCACACTGGGGAAATCCTGAACGTATGCGCCACCGTCAAAGTTGAATGCGGTCACTTTGACTGTATGACGACGTCCGTTATAGGCGGTATAGCGAAAGTACAGATCCCTGGTCGTTATGGTTCCGGCACCTTGTTTGATAGCTTCAGGCATAGCAGTTCCTTATATACAGGTCCAGATGATGAACAAGATGGCTACTAACCACATGAAAATGAACCCTGATACGCCATCTGTAAAAAAGGAAAAAAGCATCTTGATACCATTTCAAAGGGGTGGATACCCTAATTATAGGGGGGATGCGGCGGTGACGAAAAAAGGAGACAAGGTCGCTCATTGTGAGCGACCTGGAAAGTTAACGCGATTTTTTTCTCTGGACGGTGAGCAACGTATACCGATTGCCGCAAGGTTCGCAGTTAGCTTTCATAGAGCCGGAACGAACCTGCTTCAGTACCCCGCCACACTTCGGGCAGGGCACATCACGAACACGCTCTTGCATTCGTTGGTTGATGGCCTCAGTTCGTTGTTCTCGCGCCGGGTCAGATTGCCGCTTTACCGCTGGGATGTCGTACCCTAACGCTTTGGCTACGCGGCGATACTCCTTGCTGATCCATTTACCGCCCGGCTCGTGATGGAGGCCGTCGCCCATCATATCACCCAGGCGGATTAGCTGCCGGTGTAGATCGGCCTTATCGCTGGCTTCACTCATCGCGTTTCCCCTGTATAGCCACCAGCTTAACGGACAGTTCGCCAGCGCGCTGAACAGCATCACAATACCGGCCATGTAGTTTGGTGTATTTGCGGCAAACTGTGCTCAGCACATCCATAACCTGTGATTTATCCATCTCACCGATACGGTCCCACAGCAACACGACACTTTCTGGGGACGTCTGCTTGTCCTCTTGACGGCGAGCCAGGAGCTCTTCGGCGATGATACGCAGCAACGAATTTTCAGGTTCGTATTTGCAGATATCGATCAGTTGCTCTTCCCCCATCACTTCATTTTTCATCGGGCTTTCCTTCTGGTTCCGCATCCAGAGCCGCTTCGTAGATGGATAAGGCTATACCGCCGCAGCAACGGGCTTCTTTTGCGATCGCCTCACCGATCTCATCGGTCATTTCACGCGGCATGGCCTTGTATTGAGGCGCGGGCACCGCTGCTTTCAATACCACCAGCTTATCCAGGGTGGAGATATCATCGGGCAGCATATTCGGGCTGTCTTTGAAGATCATGTGCCGACGGTCTTTCGTGACATACCCAACGTGCTCACACTCCACGTTAATGCGCGGAGCCTGCGCCATCATGGCTGCGTAATCGTCCGGGTGAACCCCTGCCATTACGGCAAACGCCATCTCTTCAGTTTGGCGTTTAGGCGCAAGCATGAAGCCTTCCGGCACAGCGAACAATGGGATCGCTGGGCGTGCAAGCTCGGCGCGCGCCTGCCATACACGCCATAGCCCAGAGATAAAAGCCTTCTCGTCAGCTTCAGTGACCGCACCGCTTTTGTCGGCAGAGTAGTCAGAAGCCAGCATGGCGTTAAAGGCTTGGCGTTCGTTAATTTGCCCCGTGCTGTTTAAAGCCGTAGCCTGCAATTGTGCAGTAAGGTCGTGCAACGCGGTTGTGATCTGCTCCACCAGCGTATGGTGCATGACGGTTTCGCCGCTACTGGTAACCGCAGCACAGCCTTTGATGTGATTGAGGTGAATAGCTAGGCGAGCGATCTCGTCCATACGTTCAACTGAAAGCATTACTCTTCCCCTTGGTCAAACATGATGCGTGAATATTTGGCCGTGCTTGATACTTCCAGCCAGCCGTTGCAACGTTGCTCAGAGATGAAGGACAGGCGCGCCGTATGCTGGTACTGACTCCCCCTCACTTCTTCGATGGTGTCTTCAGAAAAGAACATAGCGCGGCCACAATGTGGGCATTTGCAACCCCATTGACCATCGGCGCGCCCAATGCGTGTAACCTCTCGGATTTCTTCGCTTGCCACTGTTACCCCCTATGGGTGGAATGAACCTTCATTATCAGCTGAGTCATACCTATGACGAAAAAAAGCCCGACAATGTCGAGCCTTTAAAAGAGTTTTCCGCTGAGATTATCAGCGCCAGGTGTAGATGATGGTTTTGCCTACAACCTGCGTTTTGTCCACTTTGGAGTAGGTCGTTTCTTCTTCGACGCTTTGCAGCCGATCGGCTACGTTTGCGACAGGTTTACCTTTAGCGGTTATCAGGTGCGCCGGTTCGACGATTTCACCCACAAAACGGATCACACCGTCATACGCAGCTGCGGTGGTTGCAGCCAGCATAAAGATAGAGCCAACGAGCAGTTTTTTCAGCATATACAGGTCCTCAGTGGTTTTCGTTGTCGTGTTGCTTTGGAATTTCAGTATCACCCCGCCCTTTCAGCTGACGAAGGGTATTCTCGTTAAAATTTTTGATTTCTTCTGGTCACGGACGAAAGTCACTTTTTCTTGCGAAACTGCGTGGCTTAAGGGGGAGCTATTTTGCTGCCTCGACGGGCTAAGCTCGGTATATTTTCAATGCTCACTGCTTGATACTGCAAGGTGATCAGGTGATCACACAAGCTTTCAATGAATTTATTTAAGGATGTACACGATGAGAATACTCACTACCAGCAAAATTAAATCAGTTATGGCCGCCACTGCCGTTCTGGCGCTGGGCGTGACCACTGCATATGCTGAGGATGGTTTTGATGATGTTTACTACGGTGCAGGATGGGATTCGGTATGGGAAGTTATTTACACATATATGCAGGGGTCTTTAGGCCGTATTCTTGTGGGATTGATTGCTCTCGTAGGGACGGCTGCTGCTGTCATTCGCCAGTCATTGATGACTTTCGCTGTTGCGATCGGAGCGGCCTTGGGCTTGTCCTTCGGACCTGGGGTTATCCTTGAAATAATGCTTCCGGGTGCTACATATGCGTGACTTAACCAAACCGTTGAGATAAAGCAGCGTGTTGAATTAGGTAAAAAAGGGGCGTAGAGCCCCTTTAATTTTGCTGGTGGTTTTAGCGGGGCGTGAACCCAGCCAGATAGACGATAAAGTCAGGCAGGCTCAACGATGCGACCCACTGACTTTCCTGTGCGTGTTTCGCCTGGTACATCTCAGCCTCAGCAATAAGCGTTGCGCTCCAGCCAGCCAGATCAGGATGTAGCACCTTCAGTTCGTCCCCACGCGCAGCCAGAATTTGGCTGTCCATGCCTACACCGTAATCTGGGATACGCACACCGCAGTAGTCTATCAATTCACTGTTGGCTAACAGGTCCGCACGCGTGGCGTCTTTACCATAGAGGTGAGCAGGCAACACCTTCGCCTCCAGACTATTCAACATCCGTTGGATCATGGCCGGGTTAAAGGTTTCAATGAAGGCCATGTCTTCCTGGCTTACGCTGACACACGGCACGCCATCAGGGGCTCGGAAGGCCGAAATGATATCGCCGTCCTTGCCGGATTCTACGCAGCTCAGCCTTGCGTTACTATTGCTCGTGAACCACTTCCAGTTTTTTTGCGTTGCCGCTTCCGCGACCCGGCGAAGTGTAGCGATCTCATCCAGTGTGTATTGGAGACACTGTTGGCTTTTACCGGGCAATACACCTGGCCCGAATTTGGGGGCGATAACTTGGTTGGTCAATTGAGGCACTCCTTGTCGTTGATGTTGTCTTTTGGGAAGAGAACGGATTTTCCGAGCGAAACATAGATAAACCCGCAAATGCTGGCTACGAGCCCGGCAATGAAAAATTCGGTTAATAGGGTAGACATAATTTCCCCTGTCCCTGTCAAAGACCCGATCGCTCCAACCATGCACAAGAACATGTAAAAAATAAGCATATTGAAATTGAGCCGTTTATTGATGGCTTCAACCTTCATACCCCCCCAAATTACGGTGAACAAAACCACACCAGCCCCAGCGCCATACGCCATGTACGACATGCGCAGCCTGTGCTCCATCAAAGCAACGACGACATCAACCGACATGAAAACCAAAAAATATAAACCGGTTGCTGCCCAAAAAATCTTTTCATCGTCCAGGCGCATTTTCTTCATGATAACCTCTGTTAATTTTGGCTTCAGGAAAGCCGTATTGATTGAGCCAGCCCGACCATAGCGATCGGGCTGGTGGACTGGTTAGTTCGATTCCGGATTGAGAATCGACTTACCGGTACTGACATAGAGCGCTGATATGCCACACATGACAAACCCAGCGATAAAGATGATCAATGGGTAGTAGGAACGGTTGGCGTAAGATACGGGCTCCCCTAAATAGGAATAGATAAAAACGATAGGCAAGCTCGCGAGTACCGCAGTAAGCAAAACGATGCCTTGATACTGCCTGACCACGGCGAATTTCATCAGTCCTTTATAGGTCGAAAAACAAAGGACGCCAGCAGGTACACCGCATAGGATGTAATCCTGTACCGATCGGTCGTGAAGCACTGCACTGACCGTTTCCAGCACTGTGAAAACTGCACAGATCACCATAACGCCGAACCAGATACGCTTTTCTTTTTTAAGGTCGTTCGATGACATGCTCTTTTGCCCCCTATCGAAGTTCACTGCCAGGCTGCTCCGCAGCCAGACGATAGCCACCGCGCTTACCGTTGAAGCGTTCGGCACTTGCCCAAACTGTCCGGCCGCTAGGGCTTTTGATGCGGATCCCCTTAGGCCCGGAGACTGATACAACCTCCAGCACCTCAATGCGGCGTAACGGAGTATATCGAGGGTCAACTTCTTCCCAGATCTGCCCCGGTTTAATTTCCAGCATTTTCACCACCTTGTTTTGCGAGTTGATTTTGAAGGTCACGAATTGTGGTTTCGTGAATTTTACGTTCATTGCGGATGAGTTCCCGCTCGTGATAGAGGGATTTCTCCTGAAGCTCAACCTCTTTTTCCCGGCGGTCCAGTTCTTTGATCCGTTCGGCCAGAGCGTTTTCCTTTTCGCTGCCACCCTGCAAAAGTTGGCTAACCTGCGCCTGAGAGCTCTCATAATTTCGCTTCCAGTTTTCGCAGCTGGTTAGCGCCTCTTGTAATTGCTTATGCAGAGCGCCAAATGAGTTCCCTACGCCTTCAGAAATGGCGTAAAGCGGGGTGACGGCATAACCGTCCATCGCTTCGTCAACGCCTTCTGACCAGCGTTTCAGCTCGCGCTCGCATTCCTCTCGGGTAAATGCCTGGGTATCACCGCCGATTTCTTCGACTTTGCCGTGGCAAGTAATGCTGAACATGGCCGGTTCAGCGCAGATGATATCCAGCAACTGCCGGGCAATCTGGTGTGCTACGTGATTTTTGCCATACTCAGCAAGAACCTGGTTCAGGGTAGCGATACTGACAGTCATCATTTCCTCTTCTGTTGTCAGTGATGAGAGTATTGATTATCCGGGAAGGGAGCCAGGTAACGAAAAAAAAGCCCGAACGACTCGGGCTTTTGCTGGTGGGTAATCTGGTTAGGTTTTTTCTCGGCACCTTTCCTTTACTTGGTACTCTCGGTAATGATCGGGGTACTCACCACTCATACTGCTTTCAAGCACCCCCGCATCGTATAGTCGTTCGCAACGATATTGCGGCCGAAGGATATACAGGCTCATAGGCTTAAACCAACCTTCAGGTAAGACCCATAACGCATCCAGGTCGGCTTTCGTCAGGTTCGCGGCTTTATCTTTTGGGATCTGCATTGATGTTATCACGCGGGTCTTCAGGGCTAATTTGCTTAGCTTAGGATTTTTGGCGGTGATCATCTCCACCAGCGTCATGATAACCGCAGACAAACCGCCCAATTCTTCAAGCTGTCCCAGCAATACGGCGGATGCCTCAAGCACCTCGCTATCGCTTCCTGAAGTTCGCGCTTGCTCGCCACGTTGGGCAGCAGTCAGCAACTGCGCCAGCTGATCAGGGCTATACGTCATAGTCCAAATCCTCAGCGGAGTTATCAGACTCGGCAGCATTAAACGGCAGCGCCTCTTGGTGCTCTTCTGCGGTAAACTGATGCACTGGACTCGCCATTTTACCGGCACCAGCGCTGAGCAGTGTCAGACCTTGTTTCGGCGCGCATAAACCTGGAATACTCTGGCCGAGGAAAAGTTTCACCGGTGTGATGTGATCAGCAACATCGGCCATGCTGTTGTAGGTTGTAGCCACTTCCTGCACGACGGCTTCTTCACCGACACAGCACTCATCAAAGAACGGCCCACCGTCAGCGGTCATCAGTCCCCACATGAAAGGCACCGTAGCCGCGTTATCGCGCGCCTTTTTCAGCTCGGCAACTTCGGCCTCGCTTTTCTTCAGGCTGTCGATCGCTTCAGTTAAAATAGCGTTGTAACGCTCTGCCTTTGCTTCCAATTCCGCTAAGGCGTCAGCGACCAGCATAGGGGTAGCCGTGCTAGCCCAGGCTCTGGTTGTTCCACCTGCGTGATAAATCGGGAGTGCCAGCTCGATAGCTTCTTTTAATTTCGAAACCGCGTTCTCTTTTTGCATGATTTTTGCCTTAAAAATGGGTAAAGAAATTTTAATTCACATAACGCGTCATGCACGGCGAATGTTCATGGTCACTTGCCTTCCTCGGCCTTGCGCACTCGCTGGATGAGGCCAATAACGGCCTGCGGGTGTACGGCAGCGATATAGTTGCCATTTTTGTTACGCTGAACGCCTTCGACATCACCTTTGATTTCCCCGCTCACCATGCAGGTGATGATACCGGCATCTTCAGCGTCATAATCGTCAATCCGATCTGGCTCGCCGAATTCGATTGTGGTTACACGCGGGTCATAGCGCCACGGCCCTTTGGTCGCTTCTCGCGCTAGCTGCTCCATTTCGGTGAGATCGTCACAGCGAGCGATGGCGGACTCTTCCACCAGCTGAATGAGTTGAAGGATAACGTTTGGACCCAGAGCACCCAGATACTGAACCAGCGCGCTGCGTTCATGACGGTTGAACTCTGTATTCTCAAAACCGGGATCGTCAATCAGACAGCGGTCGTCACCTTCATCGCCGCTGAACAGCATTTGATAGCTGGTTTCCGGGAATGGCTTATTGCTCCATGAAGCATGAAAAGACTTAACGGGGCAGGCCGCTGCCAGGCGTTTCAGCTTTTCTATGAGTTCTTGATTCATAACGCGCTCCTGATTCTGGGGCTGAAAATATCAGTGGTGCTGCTTTCGTGCTTATTATCGCTGTATTTCACTGCTGACAAAGAAATGCACGGACAAGCGGGGCACAGTGCATGATTTCGCTAACGCAGGGTTAACCTACTTTTTGAACAACTTGGCTAACAGTTCGTTACCTATTTGGCGAGGCCTACGAGTTGGCATGTTTCGTTTATTCGCTCATACTAGAGAGCTCATACAAGAAGGAGATTAGCAATGAATGTAACAAACCCTCTTCGCCTGGAATTTAACGATGCTTTCGAGAATTTGTGCTTTACTGCATTCTGCTACAACCTGAACCAGCTTTCGGGCGCGATTCAAGAAGCCGCACAGCGCGACGCGCAGAAGTTGGTTTCTATCGACGTGATGGAACCGGAAGGTTCTAACACTGTCAGCACCTACAAAAGCTCGCTAACTGTAGGGCCGACCGGCGCAGAGCAGAGCAGTCTGTACAAACAAGTTCTGCAAGTGGCCAAAAGCAATTTGAACTGGCCGAAAAACTACATGCCTCCTTCTACGACCGATCAGGAACTTGAGAGCTTGGGAATTCAGATAGCGGGCGGCATGGCAGTCGAAGTTATCGTCAAGATTGGCAGTAAGGTTTTTAAAATGATCCTGCGCAAACTGAAAGGCACTCCAGATCCAGCAGTAGTTGATGGAAACGACCCGACCCCGCCTGAAAGCCCTGGCGATGTGGTCGGCACCGTTCCCGACCCAGACCCCGACGGTTTATTGCCAGAAAGTGGCGATGGCGATGGTGATGGTGATGGCGACGGTGGTGATGGCGACGGTGGTGGTGACGGCGGCATTGACCCCGATATCCCCGATATCCCCGAGATCCCGGATATCCCCGATATCTTCAAAAAGAAAGACTAAGCACCCGAAGGCCCCTTAATTGGGGCCTTTCTTCATAGGTTCTATTATTTAGGGGGGAAGTGGTTAGAGCGAAAGGTCTTTATGCATTTGGTCTTGCGGCTGGCCTGGTGGTCGCCGATGTGTAATTTATGACTTAACCTTTGCGCTGGTTACTTCAGTGAATTGCAGCCCAGTTTTTTTCAACCAGAAGGCCACCGCCTTTTCAACGGCATCTTTGGCTGCGGGCATATCAGGGAAGTGCCCCAGGTCGCCTTTAAGTCCAGGTAGGCTGCAACGGGTAGCATAGGAATCTTGCCCATGCGTATGAGTCGCATCGTAGTATGCTGACGCGATCTTAAATTGGCCCAGGTAGAGTTGTTCGCCTTGGTTCCACCGGCTTTCGCTCGGCTTCCAGTTAAGAGTTGTCATTGAAGTGTCTCGCAGATGAAAAAGGTGCTTTCATTATGCGGGAGAGATTGCGGGTGACGAAAAAACCCGGAAGTCCGGGCTAGGTTAGTTTGGATAAATACCCATTGCGAGTTGCAGATCGGCAAGCGTTATCATCAACATCATAGGGTCAAGCGGCGAAGGAACAAAACCAATATGTTCATAGAAGCGTTTAGCGTCATCGGTTAAGGCATGAACTAAAACGCCTCTGATTCCCACCAGCCCAGAGGCTTGAATGACTCGATGGCAGGCATCTTTAACAAGTCCCCTTCCAACTCCAAGGCCTTTGGCTCTGGTATCCACAGCCAGCCTGCCAAGCAGGATCACAGGGATGTCAGTAGGCATATTACGGCGGAATCGGCCAACGGCTTGATTGGAACTTACAACCCCGGACGATAAGGCATAATACCCCATCACCTGATTATCAGAAGTGGTCACGAAAGTGCGTGAGGCACCGGAGTTTTGATTACTCATAGCCCGGTTTTTAAGCCAGATATCTAAAGCCTCTTCACCAGAAGAGAAACCTTCCAGTATATGGCCTGTTTTGAGTGGTTCAGGTACTGTCAGCTTCAATGTCATTTCTCCCAAGGGGATTTAGACATCATCGTTTTTCTCAATGCCTCATTGTTTCCAGGCGCGGCATCAAGTTGGTTGATAAACTCCTGGTAAACTTCTGGGCTGACATTTATGACACGCAGATCTGCCAGTGTTTCTTCAGCTGCACGGCGCGCCGCTTCCAGAACAAACTCAGTACGATTTTTTCCCACCGCATTCGCAGCCCGGTCGATGAGTATTTTGTCTTCTGGTTTTATTCTCAGGTTTAGCGATGAGCGAGTAACAACAGCTTCTTTTTTCAGCATAGTATGGGTCGCCATAACTACCTCCAATTTATTCATTATCGAGCTAAGTATACAACAATGTAATGTCATTGTCTTTACGATGTATGCCAGAAAATGAAATACGCCGTGTTTTTTGTGTATGTACAACGATGAAAAAGCCCGACATAAGCCGGGCTAGCTGGTGGTATGGTCTGCTAACACTTTACTAAGAATGGCGTGGCCTGTTCATCAGCTGCTTGAGTGCATCAGATGGGGCTGCTGGAGCATTAGCGAGATCAGCCAACTGCTCCCATGCTTCGGGGCTAAGTTGTTTGCTATTACCCTGCAAAGGTAGCGACTCACAAGCTGCACCCGTTATTGGCAAGATAGCAGCCCGGCACGATAACCATTGCTCCCAGCGAGACTGAGTCGCCTTATTTGCGTAGCCCAGGCCGGATTTTTTCAGCCCGGCACCGTTATCGCTTTCCTGCTCAATGCGTTCAAACGCGATCCGCAGTGTATTGACGTCAGGTACGCCAGCCCCTACTGGTGCGGCTTGATTGCACAACGCAGCACGCAGGCCGATCTTGATTTCTTCCAGTTCGTCGTTGCCAATACTACCGTCAGTCAGCGCGCGATGAAAATCAAGCGCCATCCCGTCCGTCACTTGCAGTGGCTTTGGCTCCTGGCTCGCCAATCCCTTCCACCCCTCCCACATCGCCGCAGCCATCATGAACCAGACGTTGCCGCAATCGTCTTTTTTGTGGTCGAAAAACCAATTTACGAAGTCCATCGACATGCCATTGTCTTGGGCGAACTGTTCACGTTCTATCATGCTACCGCTTCCTCTTTTGGGCTGGCAGAAGCCAGGTGTTGTTGCAGTGCAGCCCGAACAACATCAAACATGCTGTTCAGACGGATAAATTCTGGGTTCGGTACTGACGGCCACGGCAGGTACCACGGCTCGGTGCTGAAGTATGGCACCTCACTGATCACTGAAGAATAGCCGCAGACCGTGCTTTTGATGTCATCAGAACCGTCAATTTCTTCCCAACACACACGGGCTTGGTCTTTCGATAACTCCCCTTCCCGGCGCAGGCGCAATACTTCGCTGAACATGAATTTCATGTTCGCTTCATTGTCACTGTCGATTTCACTGCTCACGCTACCGGCCATGCAGTTGATCAGGTAATCGTTGCCGCAGTCACAGAAAAACTGCTCAACGGAGCGATCGCTCATTGCGAACCACGCAGAGGTCCATGCCTTACCTTCACAGGTTACCGTAATGCGGCCACGACCCGGCCCGTAGTTTTCGGTCACAACCCGGATCGGGTCGAAGTCGCTTAACTCACTGATTTCGAGGCTAAGCACCTTGGTCTCAGTTACTTTCATTGTCGGTATCTCCCGCCTGGTTGTCCTGTTCGTACTCGGCATGAATTTCTGCCCAGCGGTCTTCTTTGGTCATGGTTGAAACAACGGACGTGTGATGCACCGGATCCAGCACGAAGACATCATCATCCGGATGAGCATCGACTTCCCGCTCAATCACCACATCCTCCGCTTTACGTGCGTCGTATACGATATTGTCGTACACATAGGCATGTTTGCGGGGGGTTCCCAAGATCACATAATGGAATGGCGCCTTAAAGCTATAGAGCACGGCCACATCACCAGGTTGCAGATCACGCCATTTCTTGGCGCGGTAGCGTAGCTTGGTCACCCCTCACCCCCCTTCAGGCAAATCAACTTCCGGCGCGGCACCCATCGCCGCAGCATACTGACGGGTAGCTACATCAATATCGTCTTCCGTCTTCTTCGCAGACTTCGGTCCGTTGTCCGGATGGCGCAGGTATTCGCGATATGTGGCCGGAGACTGAACCGCAAGCATCGCCCGTAGCTGCTCGTCAGTTGGCTTTTTCGGTACCAGCATGAACCCTACAGGGATTGTCAGTGCTGGTGGAGCGGCAAACACGGCCACCGGGTTTTGGATACGGTCGGCGCGGTCAGCAGGGTAGATGAAGCCTTTGCCGTTCTCGGCATAACCCAACGGCGGGGCTTCTTTCAGCTCGGCCAGTTCTTCCAGCGCATCAGCGTTATCCCGCAACCGCTTGGTATTTTCGGAATACCCCATGTCTTCCCAGCGCAACGCCTCCAGGCGAAATGCCGCAGCGCGCGTTCTTAACTGCTCTACTGTCATTGCCATTACGATTTCCTGTTCAGTGACGTCAATTAGACGGCGTTTGGTTTTTCATACAGCTCACGGAATTGGTATGAACCATCGGTGTGCATGGTCTGCATACGTTTGTAAAGCGATTCGTTACGGATGGATTGCCAAGCACTCCACACACTGCGATCGGAAGAGCCATACCGGTATTGGTACTCAGCGACGGGCATCGGTGCAGTAGCTCGGTACAGCTGAGCCTCTACTGCGGCCTTTTCACGGCGCGCTGTGTCCAGATCTGCCTGAAGCTGTAGAACCCAGCGCGCGAGCTCACCTTTTTCATCCCGAAGGAGGCTCAGTTCCTGAAGCAGGTATTTGTCAATTTTGCCCATGATCACATCCCCGGAATACAGCTGATACTGTAGTTTTTGATGGTGTAGTCATACTCATCGCTTTTTTTCAGCGCTGATGCGTGTCGGTCAATTTCAACAGCCAGATGAGCCTCCTTTAAATCTGCCGTGACGATTTTTTTTGCCGTCATACAAGCGTCTGGGCTCGGCAAGTCGATAGTCTTGATGACAGGTACCTGGCTGTAACCCTGACCTAGCAAGATGATCATTAAAATGGTTTTCACTCAGCTTACCTCGCTAGTGATGAAGTTTTTTTCAGTAAAGAAGGCCAACCCTTCGGTATACATCTGCTTCAGCTCGACCGAATCCGGCTCTGCGGCGCACTCAGGTGACCACTTCGCCATGTCGGCCAGACCGACCACCAGCTTTTTAACGATCACTCGCTGGATGTATTCACGGCGCTCTTCCAGCAGCCAGGCAGAGGCCTCAGTCATGTAGAAATGCAGAGTCTTGGCAAAACCACCCCGCTCAGTGGATTCAGCTCGACCCGCCAGATAGTCGCAGCGCGCGATCGCAATGCTCAAACCGTCTTCAGTCAGGGCATATGCGCTATCCCCCACCGAATGAGTTACGCCGGACTGCATCACGTTGTAAGCGTCTTTATCGCGTAACACCCAGAATTTTCCGTTCTCGTGAAAGATGTCTTTTTCCCGCATCGGGTATTACTCCTGTTTTACAGCCTGATCGAAGTCGGTCGCCCGGAACGAACGGCAGGTATGGAAGATTGCCCAGCAATTGGGGCAGTTAACTTTTGCGCGACGGGGTGCGGGTTTCGTTTCCATTGCGGTGTCACTCAGACAGCCATCAAGGCCGCACAACGTGGTATACCCACCAGCGTCCATCTCACCCGTAGGCAGGTGAACATGCGATTCCCCACCGTCTTCCAGCAAAGTCACCACTACCAGGCGGCTCATTGGGCTTTCTCCACGATTTTAAAGTCGATCACCCAAACCATCGGATTGGCATTCCAACTGTCTACGCCGTGGTGCAACGACCACTTGCGAGCAAACACATCGGCCAGGCAGTCGCCATTGCGCATATCAGTGATAGAACACCCTTCGTTCAGGGCATCGAGATCACTGATATCACGAAGGCGTTCAATACGTACCCCCGTAATTTCCAGCGTGATCCGCGACTCAAACTGCGTCATTTGCTGCGCCGGGAACCAGCGTTTTACTTTATAGGCCGCACCATCGTCCAAGTCAGCCCGATAGACCAGTCTCACACCGCAGTCGCCATAGGTTTCACGGATCCACAGCCGATCGCCTACATGTCCGAAGCGGCAGAAAAACGTCGGCCCAAACTTGGGTGGCAAAACCTTATCCACCAGCGCACGCTGGCGTTTGGTCAGGGATTCCGGGAACGTGTCGAGGCAGATTTCCTTGATCAGCTGGCGGGTCTGTACCTTCTGGCCGCTGCGGATTGCCCGTACCTGTTCGTCGGTGAAATTGATGGGAAAGAGTTTCATGCTTTTTTACCCTGCAAACATGCTGCTTTGATTTCGGTATCATCCGTGTGCTCATTAGGCACGAGCAGGCTGAATACCGCATGTGGACGAAGGCCTGTCTCGAAAAAGCTCAGGCGGCCACGGATAGACACAGGCTTCAGCGTTTTGGCATCCACCAGCGTGAAGCCTTTCGGACCGAAGAACCACGGAGATTCGCTCTCTTCGACACAGCCAGTGATAGTCGCTACGCCGACAATCGCACCGTAAGAAAAATACTTTCTCTCAGGTAACATCAGGGAATGACCGAATTTGGCGCGCAGGATTTCCTTCGCCTTTTCCATATCGGCCTTGGATGCCAGTTGCGCACTGGCGTGAATGAGCACCGGCCCGCGCTGGTGGGTGTTCCAACTGCGGTTTTCGATGTCCTTGTGACCGTGGGTGATCAGCCATGCCCACGGTTGGCGGATAGATAAAGCCTTCATGCTTTGGCATCCTTGGCTACAGAACGTTCAGCGGCACTCAGAATGGCTTCTACCACTGATTGTGCGATAACCGAAGTACCCAGACCGCTGACATATTTCACGATCTGTTCACGGAACGCTACAGCACCCGGAGCGGTAACCGTTTGGCTTATTTCGACACGCTGCGCTGCATCAATCACTTCATCAGCCCAATCGCGGTCGAACCCAGGCATTGCAGGCAGAGAGGCCACCACGTCGGACGGCAGCGCGTCGATGTAGTCGCGCATTGCGATGACAACTTCCAAAAGTTCGTTTTTCATGTCGGATCCTTATCGCGCTGGTGGCGCATAAATTATTGATGGATTACGTGGCGCAGCTGCTTGCCGTAGAACCAGTATCACACCACTCCAACAGCTGACGAAGGCATCTATCAATTACTAATCGAGTTAAATATTGATACACTTAGAAGCATTAAGGTTAATTAGTTAGGTGGCTATTATGGGCAGATCAGTTCAAGTGAAGTTTGGTAGACAAGAATACCCATCGAAAAAAGCAGCTATACAACACTTCATGGTTCATAGGGACAGCGTTAGGGAATGGGGGGCTATCTCAGGAGGGACTCTCTTTGATGATCTTAAAGAGCTATACCTTGCTTATTGTGAAGCTGACGAAAGCTGGGATTATGACGGACGAGAAATTACGGAGTTCAGTGTTGATTACGAACCTCGACAAAACGGAGATGCCTGGGCATCACATCTTTGTTACTGGGTGCATTTTTCAACAACCGATAAAATTCCTTTTTCAGTTCGTCTGGCTGTCGAAACCATCGTAAAAGCAGCTTCCAAAAAAATAACAGAACAATATTAGATAAAGAGTAGCTAAAAAATGAAAGCATATTTAGATACCAACATCCTCAGACAACTTACAAAAATCCCAGAAAATCCAAATGTTGAATTATTTTGTTCACAACTTGGAATCATGGAGTTAATTGCAGGGATGACCTCTGATAAAGAGTATGCAATAAGAAAATCCGCACTTGAAAACATAAAAAACGTGGAATTACAATAATTTGGGATTCTGTTAGAACATTACAAATTAAAGCTTTTGATCTACCACTACAAGACTATGATGTAGAAGCAACCAAAATGTTGATGGAAGAAATATTGAAAACGTCAACTTTTTCAGAAGCTCAAAACATAAGATTTGACCTTGGTGGCGAAACCTATTCATTAAACGTAGTAACTAATCACGATAATTCTCAAACGGAAGATTCTCAAACTGCATTAGGTAGAACCCCATCAGTTTCAAAAGAAAATCGAAAATTTCTTAGAGAGAATCCTTACACAGCATCTGATATCAGGCTTCAAACAGATTTAGCAGCAATTCAATTTCTTAGCTCAATGGGTATTCATAAATTTTCGCCTGGGCAGGAAAGCAACCCTGATCGTGAGTTTACACCAGAGTATATGAATTCAATTGAGTGCTTTATGGAATGCAATATTCTACATAATTACATGAAATGTATAGCAATATATATACTGGATAGCATAAGAGATGGCAGGTTGCCGGGGAAAAATGATGGGCACGATATAGGTCATATGGCTTATAGTGATGATGTCGATTTATTTGTTTCTGATGATAAGATATATCAGCGTTTACCACATGAATATTTCCCTTTAGAGTTCCTTAAATTAGATGAATTTTTAACTAGGCACTATTCTTCTTCACAATAAAAATGAGGGGCTTTCGCCCCTTCTGTTATTTCTGTCTGCCAATTGATTATTGCTGCGAGCCTTCTGCTTTCAGTTCGGTGATCACCTGCTCGGCCAATACCGCCGCAGAGCGCGCCTGGTTAATCAGCGCTGTGCTCATGCTGTCGTCCACCAGCTGATTAGCCCGCTGGTACATGCGAGCAACAAAGCTCTCCAACCCGGCGATTTCAGCCCCAGCCAGCAAAGGCGCAACGCCGTCAGCCAGCTGGTTAAGCGCATCGTTCATACCGGCCACAAAGCCTTCGCAGTAGTCGTCGCTTTTGCCAGTACGGTCGCGCACGCAGTCCATGTCATCGCCGTCCAATAACTTGCGCAGCTTTGCCTTCAGGTCGCTCATTGGCCGCTCCCTACACGTTCCGCCAGCACCAGGAGCCGACGACCAACAGCTTTGACCACTTCCTGACTGCTTTCACGCGTCATTTCCTGCGCCATTTCACCGGCATGGTTTGCGGCAGCGACGGTGGCATCCTTCTTGATTTTCCGCAGGCCGCGTTCAATCGCCGGGTAGTCAGTATTGTGCAGAGCGTCGTTGGCGATCATGGCCGCAGTACCGGCCGCGCCTTTGTCCGTCACGTCGATATGTTCAAGAATGGCAGCATGAGCGTCTTTCAGCATTGTGCCTTCAGCCATCAGCTGTTCCACTTCACACGCCGGGACGTAACCTTTCGTCGGGCTGTTTTCCAGCGCAGGCATCAGTGCGTAGTCACAGATCTGTTTGATATGGCTACCGACGCTGTCCTCTGACCCCACTTCGCGCAGATCGGTCTGGGTGGCACGTTGCACGACGATACCCCAGACTACCTGGTCGGTTTCATCAGACCAGCCATCACTGGCATCGCCCCGATAGTAGTCGATATGCTCTTCAGCGGCTTGCCGGGCTTTGTCGGCGCTGTCGTGCTCTTCGTAACCGCCGTCGGTGCTGTAGGAGAAGAACTCCAAACCGTCGGTCACGCGCTTGAGCTCTTCCACCAGCTGGATGTTCTCTGCGCGCATCTGCTCGCCTTCAGTCAGTTTGCGCGCCAGATAATTGACCAGCGTTTCGTTGACCCGCATATCGCGCGGGATGCACTTGCCGTCCAGCAGGCCTTGGATCTCAATTGCTGTCATCTTTCTTCTCCTGATATACCAGTTTGCCAGACAAAATGGCGTCGCGGATGGTGTTGAACTCCTTCGCCCAATACTGCGAATCGACGAAGATTTCCAACTTGGTGTAGTCGTGCTTTTTGCGTTGAATGAAGGCGTCCGCTGCTTCGCGGGTGAAGTGTGCGTTGACGTATTCCCACTCCCAGACGTAGCCAGTTACGGTATGATCCGGTAACTCGCCTAGCACATCCCATTGTTGATCGACGCGGATAGCCAGAAAATCAGCCCGGTACTCGGTCTGGCATTTTTGGTTGAGCTCTTCCCGCTCTTCTGAATCCAGGTCATCCCAGTATTCCTGCGGGCTAAACCATTTGGCGTCATCCACGGCCACCAGCCAGTCTTCGATGTAGTCCATATCCAGACCGGTGATCAGGCGTTTCTTTTGAACGACAAATAACGGGTCTGCGGTGCAGTGCTCATCAACACCTTTGCCGACACAGTGATATTTCAGGCGGGACACAAAATCAGCCCAGGTTTCTGCGTTCAATGGCGCACCGGTCGCGAGCGACGGTTTCAGTTCAGTAGTCATTGTTTCGTTTTTCCTGTGGTTCGGTACAACATGTGATGTACAAACCCAGTATCCCTTAATCCTAACTGCTAACGAAATCGTCATGTCTCAGGCTAATTATTTTCAGCGCATATCCAAAGATACTGTCTTATAATGAGAAAATAGGTTAACAAAACAAATACCAAAGGATAACTATCGTGGATGAGTCATTTCAAATCGAACACACCCTCGGAATTTTGAAGTCATTTTTTCAGGGTAATTTAAAGGGAATCTACTTGCACGGGTCGTCAGTTCTCAATGGCAGAAAACCTACTAGCGATATTGATTTTTTGGTGCTCATCGAAGAGCCAATGACCGATTATGAAAGGCGGACTCTTATCTCTCAACTCATGCCCCTTTCAGGTCGATACCCTCATGATGATTTAGGTCGCCCCCCCTTGGAGGTAGCGGTTTTTCTTTGCTCTGATCTGAAGGATCTGAACTACCCTGCCAGATGTGAATTTATTTACGGGGAATGGTTGAGAAAGGATTTTGAAGAAGACATTTTTTATCCAGCGGATAGCAACCCTGAATATACGTTGATGCTGGCCCAGGCTAAGCATTACTCAAAGCCTTGTAACAATTTAAATTTTCCATTACCAACCGTTGACCAAGAACAAATACGACAAGCAATTCTGGATTGCCTACCACAGCTAACCGATTCATTGAATGGGGATGAGCGCAATGTTTTATTAACAATGGCACGCATGTGGTTTACGATGCAAAGTGGGCATTTTATTTCAAAAGATGAGGCCGCAGATTGGATATTAGGTCAAGTACCATATGAGTACACAGAAGTGATAAAAGCGGCTAGAGATTCTTACCTTAATGGAAATCAAGTTGACTGGGCAAGCTATCAAGAAATTTTGCCTCACCTCGTGGCATTCCTTACGACAAAGATTCAAAGCATTAAATAGAAAGGGGCTTTCGCCCCAGTCATTTTCAACAAACCCCGAAGTGCCGGGCGTGCTCCCCCGGCAATGTATATTGCTTCAGTGGCGCGATGAACTCAGCCAGTAGCGGCTCCCTCCCCCAAACGCTGAACAGCGTTGTAAACGAGATCGTTTCATATTTAAAGAACATGCCTTCTGCCAGATCGAGAGCACGGGCACGGGCTTCAGGAGGTAGCGCTTGCCCAGCAAGCTTCTCCAGATAACCCACCAGATCTGAAGGGACCAGTTTCAGCGACGATGTAGGTGGCTCATTCAACAGATGGGTGATGATTTTGAGCCAATCGTCATTGTTAACGATGACGATTGGAATGTTGCCAGGCCGGAAATACTCAACGGATACCGCCCCGCCGTCATAGGCTTTAACCGTTGCACAATCAGATAAGACTGGCCTGTTTTTGCCTATCACATAGTACCCCTGGTGATCACTGTGGGTGCAGGTATGAATTATCCGCAGTCCGGCTTCCAGTATCTGCTCGCTGGTGGTTTTAGCTGATTGCGTCATTGGTGCATATCCTTTTTTTCCTGCCGACGGTACAGCGCTGTAAGAATGAACACAATCAGCGCGGCCATAATGAGTGGGTTTTTAAAAGGTGGTTCAAAGGGGCCTAAACCGATCACAATCGGCCCGCCAATGGCACACGCCACCAGCGAAATCCAATAGATGGCTTCAGGGAAATTCACTTTGTAAGAAGGCCTGGAAAAAATCAGCACATGAGAAACCAGTGCAATCGCGACCCCCATCCACAATGAATTGAAATCCAACGCGTCCAAAAGGCAGGATATACCAGCACCACACAGGGCGTATGCCAACGCGACATACTGAACCAGCATGACAAGTTCTCGACGGTCAGCTTTCTGCTCTTCCGTTAATTTCATTGCTTTCTCCAGGGATTAATGGGTGACGGAAAACTTATCGCATACCTGCGCCATGTAGCGGATCATCTCAGTGCCCACCCATTCACCGACGTAGGTGCTTACACCGTTCCCGATCTGCTTATACGCAGAGGTGTCGCACACCGGGAATTCAAACCAGTCCGGCACACCCTGCAAACGTGCATATTCACGTACCGAATACGGACGCGCACCCAGAGGGAAACGCTTATCGACAACCAATCGTGTCGATTTGTCCTTTGCGTAGTGGGCAACGCAGGTCGGTGCAATATCGCCCTTGGCCGGGTCGCTAATGATAGGCATATCACGATACCCGCCACGTAGACGCGTCTCTACCGACTTAGGGATACGAACGTCCGGGTTATCCTCTAAAATCGCACTGAGAGGGATTGGGCGCGTATTTTCCGGCGGACGGATATCAAACGGGCGTCGTGTGCCGATGATGATCAGGCGGTGCCGACGCTGCGGTACCCACAGCTCAGATTTCACGGGGCAGAATACCTGAATGAAATAGCCCGCCAGCTTGGTCATGGCTTCCATAACGACTGGAAAGGCCTGCATACCCGGCACGTTCTCAATGACGTAGAACTCAGGCCGGGCAATAGCCAGGTGACGTAGCGCGTGCAGGAAAAGTTCATCCCCTGTTCGCGTACCGTGGATGTCGCCGATCGTGGAATACTTCGTGCAGGGATAGGTAAACGACATGCCGTGGCAACTATCCTGCTCCAGCACCATTTCCTGCGTTATATCGCAGTGCTTGATATGGTCGCCCAGGTTGTGGCGATAGGTCTTAACGGCATCTTCGTCCAGCTCGAAAGACTGGGCGATCTGAATACCGGCATTCTTCAGGCCGATATCCATCAGCCCGGCACCGCAAAAATAACTGTTCATCAGAACGGGTGACATTCGACATTCCTTTAAGATGGTCGATGAATTTTATGGCTTTGCTCAGCCAGTGAAATATTCAGCGAAGTTAATCCAAATAATGCTCGCCACTGTGCTGATCAACACAATCCCGGTGATTATGTCGAGGCCGATTGAATCCGCCTGACTACCACGCGGCAGAATACATAAGACGAGCGAACACACGATCAGGAAAACGGTCAGCATCATGCTAAACAACGACGCCCCACCCTCGTTTGAAAACAAAAGCTCGTAAACAGTCATGGCTTTTCTCTCAGTGATTGTTCTTACGTTCAGCGGCATACAGACGAGCCAGAATGCCACTCAGCGCGCCATCCAGTACCTTGTAATACGATTCGGTGCCCCCCATGTCGTCACGCATATCCAGCAGCGCTTCCAGCTCGGCATCGTCGATCGGCTGCACGGCATTGCTGGTGGCTGACAATACTTCACCCGCATCAACAGGAACCCCGGCTTTAAATAGCGCGTCGATAGCGTCCTGGCGGTACATCACTGGGCGGCCAGACGGTGGTGTCCAATTGATAGGCTCCAGCTTCACCTTCGTTTCAACGTTTGCGGCTTGCAGCGCTTGAGCCAGCTCGGCCAACAGGACAACGTCAGCCCCGCTTGGTGGTTGCAGCCCTAAGGCTGGTGGAATTGCGACGGTTTGGTAGCTCACAGCCTTCCCCTTCTTACTGCGCTTCGCCTGGAGCCGAGAACAATTCAGGCTCACGCATTTCAATGATGGCGCGCAACCGGGTATAACCAGAGATTGCATCACCTTCAGGTTTGCCGTCGATCAGCGCTTTGATACAGTCGGGGCGATAGCCAGACCAGGACACCGCTTCACCGGCATCAGGCTCCACCAGCACGACCGGCGCAGACTTGAAGCCCATGTTGCGGAACAGCTCGCGATGAATTTCGATGCTGCCTTCTACGAACTCAACACCGTTTGCAGCCAGGCGATCTTTGGTCATACGGCAAGGCTGGCAATTTGGCAGACTGAAGATAATGACTTTCATGGTGACCTCTGTTGTCGGTTTGTTTACCTGCAACCAGTATCCCCTGCCCCCAACGGCTGACGAAGCATTTGACGTAAAAAAAAGCACCTCGAAAGATGCTTTTTGTTTGGTATTTTGAAGCGCCAGATCGGCATGACGTTTTGGCGAATATCATAGGAAGCGTCAATACCCTCGCTTAGCTTTTCTGGCGTAGAACAGCGCAGCCATAGCGGCGAAACCGTCCTTACGCAACTCCAGGTATACCGCCAGCTCGTAATTTTTCATTGCCCCTCCCCTGCTGTCTGTTTACTGATAGTTTGAAAGGGGCTGACCGATCATCCCAGTGACTTTCAATAGCTCACCAGCGGTAACCGTGCGCAGCATTTCTGAGCGCCCGAACTTAACGTAATCCTCACGGGACATCGTTTTGTAATCCGGATGCGGCCTATCGTTGCAAAGCTGCCAATTCTGGTCAGCGCTATCGCGGCGCAACACGAAGACATCAACAGACATATGCAGGCCAGCGCCGAACATCGCGGTAGCAACGATTTTTGCCTGTGACCCATCTTTGCGCTGGATCAGTTGTTCTGCTTTGGTGACCAGTTCTTGTTCTTGCATAGTTCGTTCCTCAGCTGGTGGATTGCCAAAGCAGGGGTTATCCCCTGCTCTATTGGTTATGGACGGTCTTCCAGTGCCAGGACTTGTTTGTCAATTGCCTGAAGCTGGGCAGCGAAACGCTTTTCGATTTCGTTACGCAGTGCCTTATAGGCCAGCAATTTGGTTGAATACAATGGCTGTCCGCCATAGAACTCGGTTGGGTTACCGGCTGCGCCGTGCGACTTAGGTTTTGACCACGCAGGGTAAATTGCGATGGTTTCACCCTTGAACGAACCGACCTTGGACGCGTCATAGGTGAAGCCAGTGGTTTTACCTGAAGTCGGGACGGCGATATCAGGCTGAACCAAATCAGTAGCACGCAGAGCAGAAAGAAGAGTTTTCATGGTGATCCCTTTATGTTGGTTGTTTTGTTTACCTGCAATCAGTATCACCCCACTCCGCCCGCTGACGAATAGTAAAAACAAAAAAAAGCACCAAAAGGTGCTTTCTAAACATGATGGGATTTGCCTTACAACGAGAGCTCGTTAATCCTGCCTTCCGGTCGTTTACCCAGGGTCGTCATTTCACCGAATTCTAAGAGGCCGCAAATCTCTTCCCCGATTTGAGCCACCAGCACGCGCCAGCGACCGGTACCATTCTCACCCCAACGCGCAACGCCCGCAGCGTCTAACTCTTCTTCTGTAGCGAAGAACTGCGCGCCTTCCAGTTTATCGACGGCGATCAGTAACTGGCTATCTACCGTGAAGCAGATACCGTGCTGGTTCATGAAGAACAAACGGCGCTGCGCATCACGGGTTGAGATAATGGTTTCACCGTTCAGTAGCGGGGTAGCTGACGTGGTCTTTACGCTAATTATTCGTCCGGCTTTCTCCAGGCCGCCGATCAGGATACCCACGGCATTGGTCAAATCACTGTAAGGCGGTAAGCCCACCAGCTTTTGGAAGGCCATGCGCTCATCATGCGTTTTCAGTTCCGCAGTACGGGTGTGAATTTTTCCATCATCGGGATCAGCTGCGCCCTGCTCTGAAAGGATTTTCTGCAACATCAGGTTGCCTGCTGTGCCAGGGTCATTCCACAGCGTATCACCCTTCAGTAAATTTTCGACAAACAGATTGCTGGTGGCAAAAGGCGCTGGCACTTTGCCAACGAACTGAAATACCACTGTGATGACGCTTTCGTATTTTTCCATGTCACACCCATTTATTCGTTTTGTTTACCGACATGATACCACTATCTGATCACCCGGCGAAACGGCGGAAGCGAGTCCAGAATGTTCTGGCCGTAACGCGTATTCTTGATGCGAGAGTCCAGTATCGTCACTGCGCCGGTATCGGTCTCAGTTCGGATGAGTCGCCCCACTGCCTGGATAAGTTTGATGCATGCCTGAGGTACGGTAATTTCGTCAAAGGTGTTACGCCCTGCTTTCTCCATCCATTCGGTCATTGTCTGGCTAACCGGGTCGCTTGGTACGCTGAAAGGCAGCTTGGCAATAATCACGTTATCGCAGTAGTCCCCTGGTAAGTCAACGCCCTCACTGAAGGAGGCCATACCGAAAATGATGCTCGGCTCACCGCGATCGATACGCAGTTTGTGGCGGGAAACAATTTCTGATTTCGGCATCGTGGTCTGCATCAGGATGTGCTCTTTGACTCCCTCCGGCATTCCCTCACACACCGCAGTCATTTGCTTGCGAGATGAGAAGAGCACCAGGCACCCTTTACGGCGCAACATCAGCTTGGGCATCAACGCGATCAGCTCATCGGTATGCGCCTCGACATTCTTCGGTGTACTGCGCATCCGAGGCACGAACAAGACACCGTTGTTCTCGTAGTCGAACGGACTTTTCGCCAGCAAGGTCGGCGTGTCCATTTTCAAACCCGCTTCATTCAGGTAGGCATTGAAGTTGCCCATCGTCCGCAGTGTCGCTGAAGTGATGATCACCCCGTAAGCTTCTTTCCACAGCTCTCTATTCAAGTGCTCACCCGCATGCACTGGGCTGCTATGAATAATGACTTCGGATTTGTTGTCACGCTTGATGTTAACCCAGCGCGCCACCGGTACGGTTAACTCCCCTTTTCTGTTCGGGGCAGCAAATCGGCTCATCGCGTCCACCAAGTTCTCTACCCGGTTCTTCAAATCACCGATCGCCATTTTGTGACGGGCATTATCCTCAGCGACAATTTTATCGCCCGCCTCATCAATGATGATTGTCATTTTCTCAATAAAACTCTGCATTTGTTTTGCCAGGTACAGGCCATTTTTAAATAGAGCGCGCACATCATTGGGAACGTCACCTTCAGGGAAACGATACATATCAATATTGCCGTGGTCGTTCCGGAAATTCAGGGAAGATAAAAGGGTGCCGCGAACTGACATCAGCTCGGTAGCTGTATCCGATGCCAGCGCCACCAGCTTGTAAACGTGGTCATTCATCTTCTCGCCGTAAGGGGTCTGCATGTCCATGACCATGTCACTGACCTCACCCAGCCAGCGTGCCGTATTATCTAACGAGGCATTTGCGGCAAAGTGCTCAATTGCTTTGCTGGTCAAGTGATGGCCTTCGTCGAAAACGTAGATGGTTTCATTTGGTGGAGGCAGGATAATACCCCCCCCCAAAGACAGATCGCTCAAAACGATATCGTGGTTAGCTATCACCACATCGACTTCTTCCAGTCGGCTGCGTGCGGCAAAGAAAGGGCAGTTTTTGTAATGCGGGCATTTAATCTTTGGGCACTGGCTGGCGACCGCGTTAACTTTGTTCCAAGACTTGTCAGTCAGCTCCAGTGGGTAGGTATCACGCTCACCGTTCCACTCACCGCTGGCGAATTCGTTACCCAGGCTCGTCATGTCGTCGCGAACGTAGCCATAGGCATTATGCTCAGCATCAACGTGCGCATCGTAGCGTAGACGGCAGAAGTAGCGGCCACGACCTTTCGCCATTGCGTAGGAAAACTTAAGCCCGCCTTGGCTTTGGATTTCCGGCAGGTCTTTCACGACTACCTGCTCTTGAAGCGCTACGGTCGCAGTAGACAGAACGAGGGTCTTGCCCTTCTCCATCGCCAGCGGGATCAGCGGCAAGCAGTAGCCCAACGTTTTACCCGTGCCGGTACCAGCCTCAACCACACCGACGACGGGCTTGTCGTTGTCTTCAGGAATGTTGGTAATGATGGATGAGCAAAAGCGGATCATGTCCTGCTGACCGGCACGCGGCTTCAGCCCCTTCGATTCCAGGAAGTTGCTGTATGCTTTTGCCGTTTTTTCCTCGGCGGTCAATTTGGTTTCGCTGCTCATCGTGGTATCCCATAGATTTATTATTTACTGATTTAATTTTACCGCACCACCAGCGCTGACAAAGTGACATCCAAAAATAAACCGCCACGCAGGCGGTTCAGTTCGTTCAACTCTCAAACCAGAGAGAGGCAAGATAGGCGCACCCGGCAATCTTTCGTTCGTGTCTCGGGTCGAAGCTTTTCAGGATAACCACGATATGCGCCAGCGCCCATTTCAGTTCGACACCTTCCTTGGCTGCTGGTGGGCATTCAAGCCCGTGGTAAAACCAACGCTCAATGAAAGCGACCCAGGGATTTTTTCCCTGTTTGAATTCGTCAGGAATGAGATCCCACTTTGGAAGGAATTTTTCAATGTCCTGCGGCCCAAAGGCGAGCATAACCTGAGTGATGTTTTCGTTCGGCGTCCACGTCTTCATGATTTTCTTTTCCAGAGTCAGGATTTGGTTTTGAAGG
Organism: Providencia sp. PROV255; assembly: GCF_028478065.1. Classification (NCBI taxonomy): domain Bacteria; kingdom Pseudomonadati; phylum Pseudomonadota; class Gammaproteobacteria; order Enterobacterales; family Morganellaceae; genus Providencia; species Providencia sp. PROV255. Next base: position 29,808 of record NZ_JAMPMI010000026.1, read on the forward strand.
CATCGGCAATCAACGTGATCACCGCACGCAACTGAGTTTCATCGACGATGGTAGTCGGAAGGGCGTTCAGGCATTTCTGAGGCAGGTAGATGTTCCCGAAGAACACCAGCTGATCATTCACTGCCTGGTAACTACAAATCCACTCCCAGTCGTTACCGGCTTCCCAGACACACAGCAACTCAGTGCCATCGTTGTCTACTGTGGTGAGTTCCAATCCGCGACGCTTGGCAAAGTTTTGAGTCGTCTTTGAGATCTGCATGATTGATTCCGTGTGGTTGTTATTGATTGACTATAGTATCCACCAGCCCTAACAGCTGACGAAGCACAAGGGGAGTGTTTTTCAGAAATTTGTCCCGCAGAGAAAATAGGCTTGTAAGCCCCATTCTAAAGGGATTCTTTGGTAAATTTTCAGGCTGAAAATCCCATATTTCAGGGGGGTATGGAAAGTAGGGCGTATTAGAGTGGGAGCACCGTAAAGCAAGGCAAGGGAGGATGTATTTTTATGCAGTTGTCCCGCAAGAAAAATAGGGGTTAGTCAATTGTTTTTAAAGATTATTTTAGAAAATTTTCAGGCTGAAAATCCCCAATTTTCAGCCCGTATTGTGGTGTGGTGAATCTATTACTTGTTTAGCTGGGCAATTTCAGCCTTTGTCGCGAGACGCTGACTACCAAACAGCCCTTTGATAAGAATGGGCTTCTCTTTTTTCCATCCCTTGATGGAGTTCAAGCCAAACAGCTTCGGCTTGTTGTGATTCCAGCTTGCTACAACACTGGTCTCATTGACCTCGACTATCTGGACAGGGTGAACGGAAACGGTAGGGATATTGGTGCTACCCAGTTTGTGGCGAGTGATAGACCATACGGTATCGCCCACCTTCAGTTCGCTAATGACCATTGCCAAGTTCCCGGTAGATGAAATGAAGCCGCCCGCAGGCGGCTGGTGGAAGATGTTAGGAGTTGACCCAGCTGGTGGTCTGCTCCAGCGCGAATTTAACGATGTCACATTGGTAAACGAGTCCCTCGTTTGCATCGTTCGCGATCTTAGCGCCGATAACTTCAGCCACTTCGTAATACCAGATGCCCGGCCCTTCTTTGCAGGTGAAGGTCTCATCGCATTCCTCAACGATGTCGATAGCCAGTTCACGGATCCAATCGGCACATTCGATTTCACCGCCACCAGCAACGTTGAAGTCGATACGTTCCTGCGCGGTATCGTCCTTCTCGATGAGAGGGACGCGGGTTTCGTTGAAGCTGCTGAAGATGAACATCGCGACCAGAGTTGGATTCAGAGACATGGTATATCCTCGTTTGTGTTATCAGTTGTTGGACTTCCAGTATCCACCAGCACCGACCGGTGACGAAGGCAAAAGGGCGAAAAAAAACATATTTATTGCCGATTCGTTACTTGAGGGTAACCGCAGTTCCGATATACAGCACACCGCCATTAAGTAGTGGTGTTGCCTTGACTCCGTACACGGCATTCGCTTCGCCATTTGACGCCTCGGATGCAGCCGAGCTTAAATCATCCAATGCGATACGGGCTTGCCTTGACGGTATCACTCCCCGCCTATTGGCTTCAAAATTAGCGATGACTTGCACCATCCCATGAATTTTTTCTATGACATAGATATTGGGGATGAGATCGGTTGTAAGTATCAGCATTGCTTTCCCTCACGCGACTTGTTTAATTCGCTACGCTGCTGGTGGAACCTCTTTAACGACCAAGATCTCAACCTCAGCGCCCTGTTCCCTTTGCGTTAACTCGACGCAGCGCAGAGCCGCAGATTTAGCAGAGCACCACGAATGCGCAAACCAGTCGCGCTCTTCAGTTCGGCAGGCAACAGCATGGGTTGCCTTCCACGTCAGTTCAGCTTCTTGCACTTTGCCATTGGGCAGTGTGCAGTAAAACTTGCGCAGCCCCTTTTTCATTTGTCACCGGCCTGCTGGGCAATACCCAGAGTTGCGATCGCTTTGCGAATATGGTCAAAGCCAGCACCAGTATTCACGTCATAGCCTTCGACTACCGCAGACAGCACCTGCACCTGCTCAGTCGGAGTAAGGGCGCGTTCCAGGGAAAGGTCAGAAGCAATATCCGAGACGTTTTCAAGCGTCAGTGTATCGATGGCAATCATCTGGCCTTCTTTGAAATTGCTCATCAGAAAATTAATCAGGTATTCACGAGTACCGAAATTCATCTTGCATCCTCAGGGTAGGAAAATCAGCCCCCGTTTCCGGAGGCGAAAGAGTTAGTCTCGACGGCAACGCTTCTGCCGGATTTTAAAAGCTTCTTCAGCAAGGGAAAAAGCAACGTGTGCCACATCACCTTGGGTCGCTCCGCTGGGACGGTTTCTGTCCCAAAGCGTAGATGCCACGCCAGTAAGTGCGCTCGCCAGTAGCGAATCGAAAACAGCCTGTTCCTCGTCAGAGGTGATGATTATCTCAGATCCCATTATTTCCTCGTTATTGGTATAGGGAAGGGTAAAGACCGCCGGAGCGGCCAGTCAGTTATGCAGCAAGAAACGTGATCTCATACGAACTCAATTTGTCATCACGCTCCATACCTTCAGTCAGGGCAACGATTTCTTGCCACAGAGCCTTAGTCTTCTCGGCAGCACCTTCAGCCATGCCATCGACCTTGAGGTAGCGCTCGGGGTGGGTCACATTCAATCTGCGCTTCACAGGATCCCAGTCACTGTAATGGCTGATTTGAATGCTGATGTCCGCCAACTTCTCCGGCGCGGTGCGCTTCAGGTTCAGGATGGCTTCGAAGGTAAGCACGATACGGTCATTGTGGTCTTCCGTGTCGAACCAAACGCAGTAACGAGGATAGTGACGTACAGCGCGACCGCTGCGACCCCAGTTAACGGTATGCTCACGGATAGACAGAAGGGTCTTTTTGTGGGTGGTAACGCCAGCAAGACGGAGCAGGTCGGATAAAGTGTGCATCGCATTTCCTCGTGTTATTTGTTTTGTTTACTGAGTAAATTCTCACACGAGGCCGACCGCCGACGAAGCGAATACAGGGGGATAATGCCAGTTATTTTGAAATCCTGACTACCGCTCTCAAAATCATAACCACCAGCAACAAAGCCCCGCTCGACAGAATTCGGGCAGGGCAGGATAAGAGATGCCTGAGAGATAACGATTAACCGAGAGAGGTCACCAACACCCCGCTTTCGCGAGCATGACTCAGCAGCGCATTATGCCGCGCTTGAATATCCTGCAACTCAGCCACTTCACCATTAGTGATCAGCCAGCCATTGGTGCCTGGGGTGCTGTATTGCACCATACGCTTTCCACCCGCCTGGGTATAAAGATGCGCGCGCACTTCTACGCCCTGAGGAAACATGCCCACCCCCTAACTCCGCTCAAGAAGAAATTTAGACGCCTCATCGTTACTGCTCAGCTTAACGATGTTGTGCTCCACCCATTTGAAGGCACCGTTACTGCATTGGACAGGAACCCTGACGAGCAGAGAACCATCAGCACCAACAGTATACTCGTAACCGGCCTCGGCAATTGCCAAGCGGTAGGTGGATGCCACCAGCATTAACAGCGCATCAAAGACACCAGAGGCAAGTGCTTTCTTGGCCGCGTTAATACGCGCGTCAGTTCCGGCATTGGGTTCGATTTGCTGAATACGCTTTGCATCTTCAAGCAGCATTGCGATCAGTTGCTTCAGTTCGTTCTCGCTCATTGCGACATATCCAAGTAATGGCACCTTAATCGGTGCGGGTCAGTTATTCGGGCTTGAAGTCCGAAGGGACGACAACGCGGAAGAAGTCGAAATCCTGCACAGTCGCTTTGCGCATGTCATCCGATGGGGAGATCAGCTGCGGCTCCATCGACAGGCAGGCACCCAATTGCGGCTTGCTTGCCAGAACACCCAAGATGTTTGGTTGCTCAGGGAAGGTATAACCAAAGGTGTGGCCGTTCTTGACCCAATACGTCCCGTTGATAGCGTTCATGACTTTATCCTTTCGCTGGTGGATCAGTGGGTCAGATAGTGGTTGATAGCACGCTCAACGAACAAGACCGGCAGACCGCACCCTTGTGCCAGGCGCAGGGTATTGGTGCGAACCAGCTCACGCTCATACCCGAAGCTGCTGCTGTAGTGATACCACAGCGTGCGACCCTTCTTGAACAGGTCAGATTCGTTTGCGATACGCATGAATTGGGCCGGAGCCTGATTCGGACGTTTTGTGATTTGATTAGTGGTGCTCATGGCATTGACCTCGATTAATATTATTCGTTTTGTTTACTGCTCTTGAAAACAGTATCACCCACGGTTAACCGCTGACGAAGCGAATCAAAGAAAAAAAGATATTTTTTTGAGAGGGGAGGGCGGAACAGAATGGGGGGGGGAGATCCCCCCCGCAGTTAAGAAGTCGTATTACCGTTCGGAAATGCTGGTGGCATTTTGCATGCCGGAGAGTTTCACCCAGGCCATAACCTGATCTTTGTCCAGTTGACCATTCAGCGTGATGTATGCCGGGGCAGAAACCACCAGCGGCTCACCAACTGAGAAATGGACGTTAATATCAATGCGTGCTGACCACGGTAAAGCGAACCAGAACACGGCATCGAATGGGGAATGGATAGTGATGCCATGAATCAGCTTCACTTCCCAACAAACGCCATAGTTGTCACGAATACCGCGATAGAGATTGCCGCGATCGCAAGCCCAGTCATCGCCGTTCTCGTCACGCCAGATTATCAGTTTGTCATCTGCGGCCTTAACGTTGGCCCCATACCGGGATAGCAGATTCAGGACAGCAGCCGGATCGGTGGCGACGATACTCTCGACCACATCGCGTGAATCACCATTCACACGCGTTACCGTCACAGCGTCACTTTCACCAAACCAGACTTGATGACCACTTTCCGCCAGGCGGGCAATGAGATTTAGCATTGTTACTCCATGTGTTAATTATTTTTGTATGAATAGTTAACCATGACCTCAACAGCTGACGAAGCCAAAAGGGCGACAAAATTTGGGGCCAATGCTATGTAGAGGATTTTTGGACAGGGTAACGGCAAACCTCATCATGATTGAGAGGTTCCGTTATACATCGCAGGGGCAGTTAATTTTTACAGTTGAGGTCTTTTACACGCCAAAGTTCAATAGGTGTTTTGTTTAACTCAAGAACAACCGTGCAACGCTGATCACCCACCATAGCTTCATAGGTTACCGCATCACCTGATACCGTTCCTTCCGAAACCAAAATCATCTTGGTTGCCAAAAAATCGAATACAGTTTTACGGGCGATTTGCTCGTTTTGTTCGTTAAGTCGTAGCTTGGGCTTCTCACTTGCGAGAGTGGGTGAAGGGGATTGCGCCAAGGCTGGTAGTGTAAAGCAAAATAACAGTGCTAAAGAGAGTGCTCTCATCACGAGTATTTCCATTTTTGATATTGTGAGCCGAATTATAGCGTAGAGAAATAATTCGGCTCCTTGTTTTTTAGCCCCGATACAGCAATTCAAATCGCTGAAGGAATGCAAGGCGAGCCTCCTTCGCCGGGAGAAGACGCAAACCCATAATGTCCGCTGGTGGATACTTGTCGGGGTCTGGCAATGCCTGGGCGCTATGACGACCAAACATTCCCATCTCACTGGCGAGCATCCGCAGATCGGCCACTTTCACATCTGGGGACTCCACCAGCGGCAAACCGTATTTCTCACGGATAGCGCGATCGACGCGGCTTTCAATTTCCCGGTAATCAGGTAACCGGGCTTTAAGTGGGCTGCTCACGTCACCGCAATACGCTTCACTCGCATCGTGCATTAACGCTTCGAACGCAAGATGCGGCTCAACTAAATGACTGACCAGTACGCAGTGTTGCGCCACGCTGTAATGCTGATCCAAATGACCAGTGAATCGGCAAATATTGGACAGCGCCGTTGCAATATCTTCGATGTCGATCGCTTTAGGGTCGATATCTTGGAAGGAAAAGCGTTTCCCGCTGTGAGTCAGTATCCAGTCCGGGACGGAGCCTTGCTTTTCCGGTATGTGCATGGTTGCCAAAAGCTGCGCCACCAGCGATCGCTCCAATACAGTCAGATTACCCGACGTGTCGGCCTGAAGAGCCTTGAGTTGCTCTTTAGTGTATTGCTGCTGTGTCATCTTCTCTCCGATTTTGTTTGCGCTTGTCGCGCGCTGATTTTAACGCCAGCTTGTAACTGGCCTTGGCTGCTTTACGGGTAGAGCACCACTCACCTTCCACGTCACGGGTAAGGCTCAGGTAGTAATCACAACGAGTTTCCCGGTACATCCGGTACTCAGTTTTACCACCCTCGGTGCGGGTCTCAATTTCCGGTAAACGATTACCGATCAGGAATTCGCCGAAGCTATCGCAATAATCCCCATCCAAATACCGCAAGTAGTTATTGTTGCGTTTAACCTTCGGGGGAGGTGGCAACATCGCCAAGGCGACTGCTTTACCGGCCTCGGTAACAGTGAACACCGTACCGCCACCCACCCAGGAAGGAGCTGGTTGGCTGGTGGCAAAGCCCGCACCCACCAGCAGATCCCAACATTCCTCATCGCGACCACTGGCGAGAAAGTAGTTTCGGTTGCTGGTTCGGTTGTTCTCATGGATACCCAAGGCGTGCTGCATAAGTTCAGCTTGCTGTTGCGTTACTTGCATTTCAATTCCCTCAGAGGTCATCCCAGAACAGATACACGATCCCACTGAACGGTAGCGAGATAATCCCGACCTGCAAACTTCCAAACCAACCATATGGCGTTACCAGATAAGCAAGTAACGACTCGGTCACCAAGCAGAGCGCCGGAGCCAACACGAAGGACAACCCACGCTTTGACTTCATCACCGCGACTGAAATGGCTGGTGGGGTGATCAGCACGAAGCAACCGAACAGTGAACCCACCCAAGGTAATTGAGACCCGATGAGTGCAGCGGAAAAAATAGCCACCAGCAAAAACCAAACACGCCAATCTTCACGGAAGGCGCACACGTACCGCCCCCACTTATTCATGATTGGGAGCCTTCTGTTTTTTTGCCAGGCCGCTATTTCGTTTTGGGAATCAGGATCCATATCGCAAACCTGCAATGTGATTAGCTCCTCTGGCAAGGCACCAAGATAAACATGGTAGCGAGCACGTCGCTGGGAGCGGATGGCAGAGCGTGCATACACCAATAAACTACTGCCGACCACGGAAAAGGAAATTGCCGGGAATGAGGTCATAGGCATAGGAGAACTACCATCGTTAATCCACACCGCCATTTTCACCACCAGCACAGCGATAGCCAACAGAACGAAGGGGCGCATGATTGGACTGATTGAGGCGAAACGTTCATCCCAAAATGGAAGGAGAACTTTTTGAGCTGGATCGTAAAGTGCCATTATTGTGGCTCCGGTTGTTAATATTGAAACCAAGCTAACATGGGGTTTTTGGGTGACGAATAGCAAACAGGGGAGGAAAGTGCCTTTTTTCTGGGGGGAGAAACGAAGCCAAATTCACGGTCGGGATACCGGATACAAAAACGCCACCGTTGCTGGTGGCGCTTAATCATATCAGGTATGGATAGACTGGATGACTAGGGAGGACGTCTTAATCATACCAGGTATGGATAACGAGCAATGTAAGGCGTCGAATCGACACTGAGCATAAAACGAAACCGATCAGACATCCAGCTTTACATTGCCTTTGGGGCGACAACAACAAGGTAACACCTCGCCGGGATTAACAAAAGCCAAAGGCCGCGCAAGATATTCAACTTCACCATCAAGCAGCCGAACCCGGCAAGAACCGCAGTAACCTTCACGGCACTGATACTCAACCGCTATTCCCGCAGACTCCAATCGCTCCAACATAGTGCCATTATCGCTGGTGGCCGCTAACCGCTTACCGCTCTTTACTGCATAAATACACCCAGGCATTTAACCACCTTCAGATCCAATCAAAACCAAGAGCCTCCAAAAACGCCTAAAACGGCCTCAGAGACGTTTTAATGACCTCACTGCAAACGTATGCCGATTTAAGTGCAAAAATCGCCCTGTGGCGCTCTGGACGATTATGAGAGGGGATCTCGATCCTCTTCCGATCCTATTAACAACTCACGACACTAAGCGACAGCTCGACCCACTGCGTCAATAAACCGCCGCTCCCCTACACTGAAGAGGAATGTATCCAGCGCCTTTCGACCCGCAGACTCCGCCCCCTCCAACGCCGTTGCCAGGAAATCGATCGGGCAAACCATCCGGCCCGAGGCCTTATGAGTAACCACTAAGTGCTGATCTGCCATAGACCGGGTTACCAGAAACTCAACCGACTCTCCATGAACTACCCGGCTGAATGATGCTTCAATCGATACGTTCGTATAACCGTTTGCTGTCTTGACCTTACCCACAGTTTCCATGCACTTCTCCTATGTCGCGTTCTTGTCTGAGGACAATCCTACCACCAGCACTTCCCCGACAAAGTCGTGACACAACTTGCCAGCGATGCTCTCGGCCAACCCCTCACTGGATAACAACAAGTTCTTTTCCAGTTCACGGTTATCAAAATAAAAAAAAACCGCCCAATCGAAGGCGGTTTCATTTCCAGCATAGCGCTCGCGTTATTCAGCAGCCGGTGGTGTCAGCGAAAAACGACCGATCCGGGTATAACGGCCCAGGTAAAACCCGACGAGCGAACTCAGCACCACGCATATCGCTCCAGTAAAACCGATCGGCTCATGCAACACATGCTGCTGAATGTTCATGACCAACCACATACAACCGGCATAAAACAAAAAGCCAGGTACAGATACCAAACGCTGCTCTCCGTTCGTCAATGGATGGAGCCAACCATAGGTGGCACAACCAAACAAAACGAAACAGATAAACAGGCTCGGAAATGCTCCATCCGCCAGCGCATTCATACCCGCTACAACCAAAAACAGCAATGAGACGTTAAACCAGTAAAGCGATCCCGGTGCTGGGATAGAACTGCCAAACATGCCTGGCTCGCTCGGTGCCCTCATCGTTTCGTTACTCACACTTACCCCCTCTTTTTTGGAATTTGGATTCATGATCAGCCGTCCCGATCGCAATACGCCTAAGCCATCCCCCACGGATAACAAAAACGATAGTCTTGATGTCAAACCACCCACGCGATAAATCCACAACAAAACATTGGATGACGTTTTATCCAACCTCAGCAGATTACCCACCTGTCTCTTTCCGCCTCACCCAGGCAGCGCTACGTGAGATCTGATAGACCAACGGCATGAAAGGCAACCCACAGTAACGTAGATGCATTAGCTCGACCCACCTTGAATTACCAACCTCCCGCAAACACCGATAAATTGGTAACGCAAGATTGCATCAGGTAAAGCAATACGCAGAATATGGCAGGGGTAATATTCAGACAAAGGTTTTCCACCTCGTTTTGCGCCCGTTTTTGGGACGGTCTCAAAACCAAATCCGTAAACACCCCCAGAGAAAAAGACGCCGAAAACCACCAACACCCCCAGAGGAAAAAACCTCAAAATCCAAACACCCCCGGAGGAAATCCACTCCAAAAATCCAAAAAGCACTCACACCCCTCAACAACCCCCGGAGGAAAGTCTTTCGAGGCATCCTGCTAATCTAATCTTCATACTGAACCCACCATCCGCGACCCGCGAAGTGTTCTTGCTCTACATCGTCAATATTCCCACCCATATCATTGCCCTCAATCTCGGAGATAAAACAAAGCAACATATCCGTATCGCATTCTCACTTTGTTTACCCGCTTCAATTCCACATCGAGAACAAAACAAAAATAAAATCGCGCCTATTCGTTTCGTTTACATACCCACCTTTCCCGATCGCAAACAGTCACCGCAAAAAAACAAACCCGGTCATCCCGAATTCATTCCTGATACCGTTGTGCCCGATGAAAGCCCGAGGGTCGCCTAAAGGCTCACTAACTGATCGCCTGAAGGCTCACTGAACAGAGGGAGATGTGGCTAAGTTTGGGTGCAAAAAAACCGGGACGGTGCCCGGTTTAAGATGTGCTATGGCGATGCGTTAAATCAGCTTAGAGCGGCAAGCTCATAGATTGGTGCGCTCATGTTAAGAGACCAGCGCGAGACTTTGTACTCAGCATCAACCTGATAACTGACCAGGAACATGTAGATCCCGAAGCACAAACGTGAAGGCTCTGTGAAGCCCAGCATGCATTTCGATTCACGCGCCCCGAACAGCGCCATCACTTTCAATAGGACATCCTGATCCCACTCATCAGCATGAGGGATATAGACCAGAGTGTTGCGCTGCAAACCCTTCGCAAAGACTTCCAGTGACGACAGATCACTATCGGCCTTAGCCAGCACCTTCACGGCCGCGACTTTTTTGTGATCCGCCATTGCCGCTACCGTTTCGAGAGTGCCGTCCAAAATTTCACGAGTCGCCTTAATCCCCCAAAGCAACTCTTCGTGTTTAGTACCCAGATTGCGGGCGAAGTTTGCGCAGACTTCACCAATTGCAATTGTTGCGTTCTTGTTAACGGTTTCGTGAGACATTCTCAACATTCCTCAAAAGTTAATTTTAACCATACCGGTTGTTTTGTTTACGCAGCCAAAGCCCCACGCTAAAGCTGCTTCCTGCTTTCCGTTATCCGTCGAGATAACAGCTGCCTAATCGCTCGGTTCTTTTTCATCTCAGAACGGATCAAACTAAGCTGCGGTTCGTAGGTCACAATGAGGGTCAATTCACGGGGCGTTGCATCCGTGAAAACTTTCGCCGGATAGCTCTCCCCTTTGTTCACCTTCAAATACTTCGGAACCACCCTTGCAACTTCTCCACCTGCCTTTCGCAATGGAGTCATCCTCGCCCAGCGGATCCGAACAGATGGACCCTGCTTAACAACGTTGAATGAGTAATGCGCTTTTTCACCACCAGCGGTTGCCAGCTTCCAAAAATCTTCTCTCAGCGTTGTTGCTTCGGCAGTCAAAACATCCGCCGATCTGTCCAGGGCTTTGACGCTTTCCTCCAGATGCTTGATGTAGCTTTCCACATCCATCGAGTTACCCTCACGTTAAAAATTCAAAAAGGTCAAAAAAACGGAACCCCTATTATTACCCCACATGAGATCTCTTCCGGCTAAAGCAAAAATACCCAAAATCGGTTCAAAAACTCAGTTTCACCAAAAAAAGCAGTAATATTATTACGCCGCCTTAGTGATCTCATGGACTGTTTCTCTTCTTTTGCACTCTCATGGCGAAAAGAAAAGGCATCAGAGTTGTCGAGTGACTACATGAAAATACCTTTTTGAACAAAGCCGCACTTTAGGGGCTTGAAGAGGCCCAAACACCGCCTTTGTACCAACCCCGTATATAATATGGCATCAGAGTTCTCTTGTGGCATTTCCCTTGATTAGCACTCTTATGGCGAAAAGAAAGGCATCAGAGTTCTAAAGTCGTAACGTCTTCCAATTACCAGGCACACTAAGCACTAAAACATCACTTCAACTCAAGGTTTTTCGTCCTCGAAACGAGGTGCTTTTCCGATTTGCGCTCGAATCAATCCCATCAAGCCCCGTCCTCGTAACGGTCAAAATATCGACAAAAAGAAGAGGGGTAAGCAGATTTATCCGCTCAAAAAAATTTGGTCTAACCGGTGAAAATCTGACCTGCATTTGGGTTAGGTAATTTCGTCAGCGGAGTTACCCATGATAAAACCTGAGGGGTAAGGTGAATCAAAAACAAGGTTTCACCCTGATTCGATAGCCTTGATTTACGGCTATATCTAGCCACAAACCAGGGATAAAACAGGCCTTAAATGAGGGCTAAATCTAGCCTTAAAAAACGGCTAAATATAGCCGTAATATATGGCCTTTTTTGTCCTCGTTTTGTCGATGAAAAAGGGTGTTTTGTGATTTTTGAATGGCTATGATGTGCTCCGATTGTCTCGGGGCGAACGAATTTTTCGGGGTGATATCACGACTGTCTCACCTTGCCAACAGCATAAACTGGCAAGGATGAGGGGAGACGGAAGGGTGTCACAAGCTGTAATTATGTTAATAAAAGGTTAGCAAATGAGTAAGAAAAACGCGATCGTATGTGGTGTAGATGTTGGTTATAGCAACGTCAAAATTGCGACTGGCGATGCTTTTGCTTCTGTACCAGACGTCGCAATCTTCCCGGCGTATGCCACCACGGTAGAAGAGGAAGACGTCAATCTGGTGAAGCGGAACCGCGACCATGAAGTCACCGTCTACCCGAACGGAAATATGTGGCGAGCATTCACTGATCGTCCGGACGGCCGTGAACTGCATGACAGCTATCACACGACGGAGATGTACTTGGCGCTGTACTTTGGCGCGTTGGCAAAAATTGCAGAAAAGGTCGGGAGCACCATTGATCTGTTGGTAACTGGACTGCCGGTAAGGCTCGCCAGCGATGATAACGAGCGCTCCAAATTGGTCGCCAGATTGACAGGGACGTTCGCGATTAACCCAACCACGAAAGTGACGGTCAAGCAAGTTATGGTGATCCCGCAAGGCGTTGGCGTTATCAACGATGTCGCGAACCGCGAAGGCTTTATCAGTGAGGATGAACTGTCAGAATCCAATATTCTGGTCATCGACCCAGGCTTTTTCTCGATGGACTATGTAGCCTTCAGTAACGGTAGCCGCGTAATGGGTTCCAGTGGCTCTTCACTGAAAGCCACCAGTACGATCATTGAAGGGATTGTACGCACGCTCAACGAAGAAAACCCGCATGAACGTCGCGATGACTTGCCGGAAATGGTTGAAATTGCGTTACGTAAAGACGCGGCAACGTTCTTTAATGGGGCCCGCCACATTGAAGTTAAACCGTTGCTGAGCAAAGTCATCCCACAGATCGCCGGTGGTGTTGTGAAAGAATTACGTAAGAATGTCCGCTCGTTAGGGGCTATTCACATCATTGTGACTGCTGGGGGTGGCGCACCTTATTATGAGCAGGCCGTGCGGGAAGCTTTCCAGAATGCCCGTGTTGTCACGAGCCCAAATCCGGTCGCCAGCAACGCGATTGGTTTTTGGAACTACGGCGTTGACACCGTCATCTATGGCGATGAATAACGGATAAGGATACGCCATGCAGTTACGGGTGACGATTAACGACATTCTTTGTCCCGAGCTCGCTGCGCACCTTGAATCCTGTCCGCCAGGCAAAAGAAGTAGCGCACTGGTAGCCTTGGCGAACAGGGCATATCTTGAAGGGTTAGGGCGTGAAGCTGCGCCCAATACCCACAAGAAAGGAAAGGTCAGCGAGAAACCGCGCTCACAAAAATTGGCAAAAGGAGAAGGAAAAGGGCAGAATATTTCGTCGCCGGTGGGGACCGGTCTACAATCGTCTTATTCTGAAAACCAACCTGAGTTAGCAAAACAGCACGTAGCTCAGCCGTTGGCATCACAAGCAGTAGAAGTAGTATCTGTTATACCAGGAAGCATTATTGAGTCTTCGGAGCCGTGTGGGGCGGTGTTGATGAAGAGCGAGGCAGGAAGCGAAAATACATTGTCGGTATCAGTGGGCACTCAATCCACTGAGAGGGATACCGATGTTAACGCTGAAAAATCGATCCAGACAGAGACCACGTTACCGCGTAAACGGTTCCGCTTAGGCTAAGCCTCTCTGCTTGGATTAGGGGTAAACAAAATGGGTAAGTTACTGTTAAGCGCCAGTGTGGCAGCAGTAATCCTCTCATCTCAAATACTTCCAGTGCATGCTGGAGTGGTTGATTTGCGAGGAACGGCATGGGAAAAACATGCCAAGAATGAATGCGGTCTTGATCCACATCTCTTATACGCCGTTGCTTTATGGGAAAGCAAACAGCGTGCCGGTGGCGGCGGTTATGTCGCTCCAAGTCCGTGGGCACTGAATAATGCAGTTTACGGTGCCTACTATCCAAAAAACTACGAAGATGCGAAACGCGCGCTTAAGCGCTATATGGCCGCATCTAAAGTAACCGATATCGGTATCGCCCAGGTCAACTATCGCTGGAACGGGAAGTACGTCAGCAAGCCAGAAGATCTTCTGGATGTAGACACTAACATTCGGGTAGGTGCGAAAGTGTTATGCAACGCTATCAAAAACTCCCCAGATGACATCGTTTTAGCTATAGGTAGTTATCACACTCCGAACCCGGCACTGCGTGACAAAGCACGTTGGTACGGTACGAATGTGCTCAGGATCTGGAAGAGGCTGATTGAAAATGGTTAATGAAAATATCTCTTTATTGAGCTGTGCCGCTTCACTGGAAACACGCGCGCAATCCTTTTTCCGCAGTCCGTTTGTACTGTCTGAAGATGACCGCTTCGTGTTAAAAGACAAAGACCTTTTAGCTCAGCTGACAAAATCTGTTAAATCTTACAACGTACCTGTTTTTATCGTTGACTACATGCCTGGACGCAAACTCACTGAAGTGGATAACTTCGTCCGGCATGACTCCTACATCCTCCGGCTTGCACTTCTGGTGTATAGCATCCGGGTGAAAATTCTAAACGGCACGCTGGCCGAGTCATTCTATTGGTTAGGCTCCGATGAAGCGTTGAACTTCATTGAGCGGCTTGATGATAGCCAAACAATTGACGCCATCATCAAGGGTGAGCTTTATATCAAACCAGTTCGTTCACTGCGGGAGCTCGCTTCTGGAGAGTGGAGCTCTGTCTTTGGCAGTGATAACCCGCACATGACTTTACCAGCCTATTTACAATTACGTTATGAACATTGGAGCACTGATCTATGAAAGCCGCACTCGTAAAAGATGAAGACATTTTTGCTTTAGCACAGCGGATGGTCAAACTGGGCTTCCGACGTCGCATCATCACCACGTCGTTGAATGCCAGTGACCGACTTATTGACCATTTGAAAAAACAGTTCGGCCAGGAAGAAGTGGCAATCGGGCGCTTGAAACTCTCGGAAACCTTCTTGGCTTCACAGCCTAAAAAGATGGAGGCTACGAACTTTATGAGCATCTATCTTCGTCGCGCGAAGGACCCGAGCAATCAAGATGATATCAGTGAAGTGGTGGATTCGTTTGAAGTGTACCGCGAATTGAATATGCGCTTCAGACCGACCGTTGCGGCGGACGTTATGCTTCATCCTAATGAGGCCTGGACACTCGCGCGCGACTTCCGTTCTGATGAGATCCGTATGGTGAAATGCGTACATTGTAAAATGTCCTTTATCACCCCCTTTGACGGTGACCGTTCGAATAAAAAGCAGAAGTGCCCATTCTGCGAAGATAAGGCTCATTGATGCAAACGCGTACTTTAATCGGGCTATTCACAGCGTTAGCTTTGCAGGGATGCACTTTCAATACGCTACCGGGTAGCCAGTTGGTCGCGCCCGGCTATATGCGCGTGAATCTGTGCCAGAAGCTGGATACACCTGAGCTTTGCAAGTCGAAGTTCGGCGAGTTTAAAAAACGGCTGATCGTGAAAGATATTTCCTCCACGGCGGGGTACATCATTCCAGATTCTGTTGGTTGGGAATGGGCAGTAAACAAAGTGAATGCTCCTTTCATTTTCTATGACCCTGAGCTGAAGGCAGAAATCCGTCCCCAGGCAGGGGATTTTATTCCAGGCAATTTTGAGCCAGCCATTAAAGTCCCCTGCACGAAAGATGCGTCATGCGGCCACCAGCAAGTGCTAACCGCTTGGAAAGATTCAATTTAAATCAAATCAGTAGTGATAGCTCCCTTATTTGATAAATAGGGGATTTTTTTTGCCCGGATTTCTTCGTCAGCGGTTAGGGCGGGGTTACTATGATCTCAACACGAAGAACTACTTACCTGCAATCCTACAAACCAAAGGTACTCAACATGAAAAAGATTTTGACCGCATCCCTGATCACCCTGGCGATGGTAATGACTGGTTGCGCTTCCAAACCTGAACCGATGCCAATGGATGTTAATCCTTCGGAGGCGCTTCAGTTCGCCCGAGCGATGAATATGCGGGCTATTACGGATGAAGGTGACAATTACCTGATCTACAATGAACTAACCTCAGATTACAACGTTGCTCCATACTCTCAGCCAATCAAAGCAGGGGAAACCGGTAGTGCCAGAAAAACCAGTGGGGCACTTGGTGATGTTGCCGCTGGGTTTATTACCCATACTACGTTTATCCCTGTATTAAGCGTGCTAACTTCTAAACGACCAGCATCATCGCCTAGTGGTTTTTCAAGGGTTGGTTCCTGGTCTGGCAGTGATGACGGCATGAAGATCGTTGAAATCGTGAAATCAGAGTTGCCAAAAATGGACGGGTGGAATGAAAACCCAAAATGCCCACAACATGGTAGTAATGTAGGTGTTATGGGTAAACATACAGCGGCTGATGGTTCTCTGATTACTTTGGATGCTGCTTCATTACCTCGGCCTCCGGCATTGGAGGCCAGTGCTAACGTTGTGCTTTATGGATTTAATGCTTGCTTTTTTGATTTAGGAAACAGGAAGTCTAATCAAGAAAAATTTCGCCAGATGAGCGAGCGATTGGGTTCAAAAATGGCACTGTTTATTCAGGGTTCTCAAGAGCACCCTCCGTATGTTTACCATAATGGTCGGGTGTTAGAATTTAAAAAATAAGACCTTCACTAATAAAAAAACCCGCCAAAAAATGAGCGGGTTTTTTTTATGCATGCTATGTATTAACGGACTTCAATGGATGCGCCTGCCTTCTCCTTCAGGTCATTAACATCGACGCTGTCCACACCACTTTGGAAACGTTCGAGGCTGTTTTTACGCTTACCGTCAACGTTGAGAATGCTGCCTGAGCCGGTAATGCTGTCGAGGTTCACTGATTCAGGCGTTGGCAGTAAATCGGCTGAATACAGCGAGCCAATCCACTCGGACAGGTCAACTTTTTGGAAATCAATTCGACCAAACTCTTCCAGCGTGAGTCCTCGGCAATCCGGGTTCTTGCTATCTCCCCAACCAATCCCCAACTGCGCGCGTCCTTGCTCTTGGAAAATTCGCCCAATCTGTGAGTTGAAAGTACAGTAACTTGAGCGTTTCTCGATGCATTGGCCCAACACTTTGGATTGGCACCAGCTGTCAATAAAGGTTGCGAGCTTGGTTTCTTTCTTTACGGCCAACTTAAATTCATCAGCCGTGCAGGCCCAAATGATGTTGACCAGAATGTTGGCTACCTGGTAGGCCATGTAGGCGTAACCGACAACAGATACTGCGCTAACAAGGGTGGAGGAAATTTCGGTTGATGCAGTAAGAGCACCATCAGGGCCTACAGCTGACATACCTTGCTGAACACCTTCGCTTGCGCCAGCTTCGAAAATAGCGTTGGTAACACTCGGTCCAAACGTATCAAGAGTCCATTGAGCCGCTTGCTTGGTGAGTGTGCCGACGGCTTGATCCATCATTTGACCGATACCCAAGTCAGCAACCTGATCCGCAACAGCTGAACCTGCATTGCCGGTGAGGCTATCCAGTGCAGACATTGCAGGTTTTGTGATTGCGTCAATTGCGCTATTAGCCAATTCAGACCCCATGTCGAATAAGCCTTTACCTTGCTCAAACATACCCGCCTTCACGGCCAGCGCATCTGAAACTTTCAGGGTATAGTAGGTAAGCTGTAGGTATTCAATCCAGCTAACATCAACCGGTTGATTACAACAATCGACCCAACCACCCAGCGCTGATTTACAGGTAGCTGCTTCTCCTTTAAATAAAGTACAAGCACGGTCAACATTAATGGTCTCGTCACCGCAACTCATTTCGTTCACCGCATAAGTAGCTGCCTGAAGCATTGCTACTGCCGTCTGAAAGTCACCGCTAGGTTCTGATTCTGGTGTTAAGCAGGTACCGTTAATGCACTGCACTGCGCCTGCACATTGGTACGTCTCAGTTTGTGTCGTGCTTGGTACTGTAACATCTTGGCCGCAATCCCAGGTTTCTGAGGCCTGCCAACACCCGCTTTGTCCACCAGCGGCACCAGTAATACAGGTGGATTTGATAAAGTGACAAGCGTTGTTGTTATCAAAGTCTTTGCAGGAGTTATTGACGCCACCATCGGTGCCACAGTTAGAGACTACCGTCGCGCTGCGACAGAAAGGCGATAAACCCCCGATCGGAGGTGTTTTAAGGTCTTTCTCACAGACAGTCACGCCGTTTATGTAAGCGCATCCATTAGCATCGGGGGTCACGGTCTCATTGCAAGTGACCGAATAATTTTGGCAATAACCTTGGTTTACTGCATCCAGGAAAGTATTGAATCCGTCTTGGTTATCGGAGATCCATTCGTCTTTGCTAACAGCTTTCGATGGGTCATAGCGCACCTCAAGCTTGGCGTAGCCTTCCCCTTCACCATATACAGAAACTCGAGTTTTGAAAATCAACTCATCACCATTTGCAACTTGTCTGAAGTTTTCAGTTACATCAACGTTAGGGTTGACCTGCCAGCTGGTATTCAGTTCACATGGACCTTCGGTTTCAGGCGGGAATAATTCCCCTTTATTGTAGCTCCAAGGGCGACGTTCCCCTTTCGTACCTGCATCTTGCATACCCGCCACTGGGCCTGCAAATATCTTATTATCGCCAAGATAAATCTGAACATAGTCATCCCAGGTGGCATAAGTCAATTTTGCACTGGAGATCGCTTGAGGATTATAAACTCGGACACCTGTAAATTCTTCGTAGATTTTACATCTACCTTTCCAGTAGTTATCTCCGACCTTGCCTACCCATAGTGTTACACAGGCCTCACCGCAGCCTTCAATGTTAGCAGAGCCGGAGCTATGACTCAGGAAGCCAGCGACGTAAGGGTGGGTTAAACGGTAAGTGCCGCTGACACTGGTCGTGCGGGTACATTCTTTGAAGTCAGGGATATGCTGCTTAACTCCGTCCGTATTGAGTTCGGAGGTCATCGAGCAGTCATCCAGATCCTGCATGTATTTATCCTGATTCGCCAGGAAGTCTTTGTGCTTATCAAAGATAGAATCCGTAGCTTTCAGTTTTGCTGTCGTTTGTGTTGAGCCTGCAACGGCGCGATAGGCTTCGCCCCGCAAAGAGGATTCAGAGGCAAGTGCAGAGCCCGTGTCAAAGCCTAACTTTTGGGTTTCGCCATCATTTCCATACACGGACTCCAGCTGATCCAGTGAGGTGGACGATGCCTCGCCGGGATAGACGTTATTTAAATTAACGGCCTCACCATTCCCATACTGGACTGTACCGTTGCTATTGGCAGAAAGACCGGGCAGAGACTTATAGAATTCAACGGCGGACTGAGCGCTTGCTGCTGAGTTTGACGAGTAAGCGTAGGGGGCGTACATTGCGACACCCAAATGACTCATCGTGAACAGCGTGCAGACCGTTTTTGAAAACCAATTTTTCCTAAAAAGGGTTATCATTCGTAATCACCTTGTAGATTGCAGGCAGGGATGGGTAAGCGTTTCTCAGAAAATTTCGTCACCGGAAAGAACTGTGCGAGAATCAATGCATAGAGACGCCATTGAGCAAGCATAAATCAATGGCGCATACGGACAACAAAGAAGGGCAGCAAAACGAGGTGCTTTTCTTTCACTGATATTTTGGAGTTGAACATGAGTACATTCGGAGCACACGGTGTAGATTATCTACCTCCTATCGTGATCGATAACACACCAATAAAAACGAAAAAATCACCACCCAAACCACCAGGGGTTCAACGAGACATTGCACTTTGCATGTTTTGGTTGGTGCTGAGTATCCCAGCCGCCTACATGCTTGTTACCGGTTAACGTGATTTAGCAAAAAAGCCTCCGATTGGAGGCTTTTGTATATTAAGCGATAGCTTTATTTCTTCGTGTGATCGGACATGATGGACTCGACGGATTCTTTCACAACATGCGCATCAGTGCGATGCATGTTGCTCTTAGTGGATTCCACTTTACCAATAATCGCCATTGCCAACTGTTGGTCACCACCTTCCAGTCTACCGTTCACGTATTCACCACCGGTCGCGAGGGAGACCGCATGGAAAGCCTGAATGCGGGCGTGTTCCATTTGCTCCGGAGTGTTATCCTTGTCTTTTACAGTACCGTACAAATGAGAGATGGCATTTTTAGCGTAATCGCCTCTTTCACCGCCAACACCAGTCACTTGAGAGGCCATTTCTTGCGCCTGCCCGTATCCTTCCTGATAAGAGAATCCGCCTGGTTTAATGCCATTTGAGACCTTGTCCAAGGCGCTTTGGACCTTAGGCATCGCATCTCCAGTCATGCCATAGTTGGATTTGTTGACCAATTCGTAACGTGCAGCATTTCCTCGCAGTGTGTTCATTTCTTGAGTTGACCTAGCTTCATGGTTGTCAACCATCCCTCTGTTATCGAAGTGTTGATCAATAACTCTCCCTTGAGCCGCGCCAGGAGCAGACTCCGCATAGTTACCGGCGATACCTGCTGCTGCCTGACCTTGAGTCGAACTTGAGTTACCATCAACACCACCCGCAATGTTATTAATATGGCCTTCAGCTTGCTCGGCTTTACCGGCAATCCCCTGATTTGCCCTGGCCGCATCAGAGCTCAGTTCTGGTTGTTGCGAACCACCACTGACGAAACCCGACAGTTTAGCGACTTCACCTGCCTGACCGATTGATGCTGCCGCACTGAACTGGGCAAAGGTGTGTGCATCTTCCTGCGTCATCCCTAATGAAGAAAGGCGTGCAGTATCTTCGTTTACCCGCTGAGTTAAGTCTTCGCGACCTGCTAACACCTGAGTTAATGCCGCTTGTGCTTCAGGGCTACCGCCGATAGATTGAGCGATCTGTGCAGAGTTCATGTTCTGACCCATTGAGCTGCTCATCGAATACTGCTGAGCTTCAGAATAGGATTTTTGAGCCGATTCTTGTTTTTTATAAGCTTCAGAATATTGTTGAGTTGCCGCAGTGTTTTGTCCTGATGCTTGCATGCTGCTGTAATAGGCCATTGAAGACTGTGACTTAATTTGACTTAGTTGAGAGCTCATCGCGTCGCTGTTTGATGCGTTATCACTGCTTGAATAACTGGCGTCCGCTGTGTGGGTTTTCCCTTTGGTGGCCGATTCATTGCGCTGCAAGGATGCAGATCCAGAAACGGATGCACCAGACCCGGCAAACTCCAATCCAGCCTTAGCCTGAGCGGTACCTTGTACCGAGCCCATATTCAAAGCTGTCAACGCTTCAGCTTCGGATGTTCCGTTACGCGAAGCGACGTCTTGCACAAACGAACGCTGGGATGAGGTCAAAGAACCCAATGCGGCCTGCATCGCATCTTGACTTTGCTGCGACTGGGTACCGTTTCTCATATTGGAAGCCACTTCTTGGAACATTTTCCCCTCAGAGGCAGACCGTTCAGCCGAGGCTGATTCGACGTTCTGTTTAGCGCTAGCGAGGTTGGTTGAAGCGGATTGCTTCATATCAAATTTAGGCAATGCTGAAGAAGCTCCACCCATCACAGAGCCACTCGAGCGATCGAAGTTGACATCGGCACTTCGGTTGTTCATCGCAGGAGCGTTGGACACATCAGGTGCCATTTGTTTGGTATCAGCTGCATGTGGAGCGGCGGCCGAGTTAGCCAGAGAGTTAAAGGCCACAGAGCTACCCCACACAATGAAGCCCCCCAACGCGGGGATCATAGCGTAGAGATTACCCGCCAGACCGATACTTTTCTGGGTTTCATAAAGCATGATATAGAGCTTATCAAACGATACTTGACCCGGATCGCTGAAAATAACCGACAGGTTGTTTTGTGTATGCACTAAAACGTACATGTTCACAATCGCAGCGAGTGGCATCCAGGTCTGCGTCCAGATAATGACCAAGAAATACTTCATTATCAGGCGAACGCCCATTATTCCCAGGCCAACCAGAAATGCCATGAATGGCGTTAAGGCATAAATAAGACCTTGAAAAATTGGCATGAACGCGGCCATCCAAGACAGGAAGGACGCTCCGGATGATGCCCACTGGAACGCCTGCTGGGTCTGGGTTTGGGTTCGAGTGACCGCTGCTGCACCGCGAAATGCTGCTTCATGACCATATTTTGGGACATCGCGCAGGTACGGGTACATGATCATGGTCATTTGGAAATCACGCATGGTCGTGCCGCTAATGTTATAAAAGTTCAGAATTTCCTGTGCCTTAGAGCTTTGCGAGCAAGATTTACCTGGCACACAGTCTCTGCCCAGCGCTTTGTAAGAGCGTTGGAATGCAGCGGTCAGCATTTTAGTTGAACTGGAGTACATCATATTTAGCTTGTCATAAGCTTCGGCACAAGTGTATTGCGAAGATACATCTTTCATGTCTGGTGTAGACGGATCCCAACCCACCATTTGCCCATCATAAAGGACGACGCGTTGGAATGAGTCAGTTGACCGTAGAGCCTGAACACCTTCCGTGCTTCGATACAGGGTAGAATAGGTTTTAGCACCGCGCGCAATATCGTTCATAACACACGTTTTCATGTAATTTTGAATACTACGCGCAAAATCCACACGAGGTTTTTCGTTCGCCATAAACCACTTCATTGGGTTTTTCATTGAATCGTAAAACGTGGATAATGCCACCAGCGGATCCAATGCCCCGTATTCCGTCATTGAAGGTGTTGAGAACGCTTGTTCCATTTTTTCCGTAATCGAGTAGCCTACGGTTGAAATAATGGACGCTGAAGCCGCCAGACCCGCAGGAACGTTATCCACGGCGCGGAAGCGCCCTGAAGTCACGTCTTCAATATTTACGCGCGCCGAAACTTGGAAAAACACCATATACATGACGATACAAACAGCCATGTTCTGGAATGAAATTGTTTTCCCCGCTGAAATAGCCGAAGAAATAACAATCCCGATCACGCCCAACAACGCTGCGATACGGAACAAATCAGAAAACATACCGCTATTCATGAGCATAGCGATGGCATTGAATACATTATGCATGAATTCGATGTCACCGACTGTATAGACGTTCCACTCAGTCATCTGTTCCTATCCCCTTAGAGAGAGCCATCAACCGAACCTTCACTCTGGAATTCAGTGAGCGGCAGCGATTGCATGTAATGTTGGAAGTATTCTTGGATCTTCACCTCACCACCGTAACGGGAGGCCAGCGTAGCGTAGGAGACATCCAAATTTTTACGAGCTTCATCAATCAGCTTGAGAACTTCCTCGTAATAAGCTGCCGCTGAATTGTCATTGGACTGTGCGTATCGAGCCCCTGTCGCTGCGGCGGTAAGCAGGTCATTTAGGTATTGGTACGCCGCAGAATAGGAAAGCACTGGGGCAATGTCGCGGACATAGGAAAAACTGGCGTTCAGATCACGGCGCGCAAGGGTAGTGGCTTTGTTGGCTGCACCACCTACGTTATAGTAAACGGCCTGACGCAGACGCTCATCGCTTACCGCGCCACCTTCATTTGCTGACATCAGATACCCGCCGTGGACAAAGAAGTTATTGATAGTATTTGCCACGCCATTCAAGCCAATAGTTTGTTGGACAGGGCCTTCACACGTCTCTGTTTGACCAACGCAACTCCACATTTGGAACTCTGGGTCACCATTAATCACGGAATTGAGAACCGTAGAGGTCGCGAGTGGAGCAAGTCGGATCACCGATTTCTTAACAGAACCGTCTTTATCGGTGCCTAATCCACCCCCGATAATGATGGTACCAGTCAGCGACATTACGAGCTCTTTTTGTTGTTGCTCAGAGCCTTCAAATTGAGATGAGAACTGCCCATTCTGAAGTAAGCACCACATCAAATTACCGTAGTCACCACAGGGTTTGCGCTGCCCGGCTTCTTCTTTTTTCTTCTCTGGTGCTTCACCACCACCAGCATTGCCCCACATGGCTTTAAACTGATCCACTACGCCGTCAGAAGACAGCTGTGAAGAAACTGATGCCTTGGCGTTTTCACCGAAGGCAGAGGCCGTATCGACCAGTAAACCTTTCGCCAGTTGGCAGGAGTTAACGGTCAGATCGTTCATCTGTTGAATGACCGCCTGCATTTTTGAAATGGCGTTATCCAGTACCGCATCCATCGCGTTCAGAGCCAATTGGAAGGCTAGACCCGCAGCGTTAGCGGCGATGTTACGCAGCATCTGGACAAACTGCTCCGCGTTGATAAATGAGAAAGAACCACCGAAGAGGTCGATGCCACCGCAACCGCCTGAAGCAGAAGGAAGGTCAATCGCTACGGGGGTGAGTGTCCGCAGTTTGTTTCGTAGCACAAAACCACCCCCCGTGTAGCCATCGCGCGTGATGCTGTGATAGTCACCGGCACTGGTCGTGTTTGACATAGACCCAAACATACTGTCCAGCTGCGAGCTGATATCCGCAGCGCTAGCTGATGCAGTAAACAACCCAGACAGTGCTACCGAAACAGCCAGCATAGTACGTTTAAATCCGGTAATTTTTGCCTTAGTTGTACCCATAATTTACTTCCCCCCGCTTCCGTTGTTCGGCTTGGTTGAAACTGCGTACCCAGATTTTTTCTGGATGTATTTGATAAAATCGTCTGAGTTTTCCAGGTACTCTTCTGGCATGTCTTTTAGGATATTTGAGTCGATATAACCATTGTCGTTATACGGAAGAGTGCTCTTGTACTGCTCGTTGGTGATAAGCCCCGAATCATGTGCAATCATAATGGTCCGGGATATCAACTGGTCAGCACTGAGAGGTCCGAATGAAAGAATGCGTGTCGCCTCTGGTGGAATAGCCAGTGCGAGCGCGGGAGTGTTGTTGATCTGCAACTTGGCCGCTTGACCAGTATCCGTGCGCCAGTTCTCCATGATGTTTCCGGGCATTGGTTTGCCATCAACTGAAATGGGGATTACTTTCATACCAGTCATGTAAGTGAACGTATTCATAACCGCTGCTTGTTTCACACAGATTGAGCAATCTTCACCTCGGAAGAAGAAGAAAATCCCTGCGCGAGTGGCAATGTCTTTGATGACTAATCGTGAATTTTTCTCAGCCTCAGCAGACTGATCCATAGCGCCGAAGGTGGATGTAGAGCGACGGCTGCTTTCATCAATCAGCGGGTCAGTAGACGTCACTAAGCGCGCCATATCAGTAAACCGGCTCGCCTTGTCCAGCATGATGCGCTGCGCAAGGTAATAGGCTCGGACGTTTTCCTGAGTCGGCTCGTCGATTGCGCGGTCACGTAATTTCTGCACGTTTTCACGGTACCAGGCCACGGTGAAGGCTTCTGGCCCGGCTTCATCAGCAACCACTACGGAAGGTTCAGGAACAGGCATTTGCTTGTCCTGATCTTCGGCTTTGTCCGCTTTAGCAACGGTAGGCTCAGGTTCAATTTCTTCCGGCGGTTCAGGAGGCGTCTTTTTCCAGAACCAACCTTCTTCCTTCCCATCCAGAAATGATGTGCCACCAGCGGTAACCTGTCCGTTGGTGGCCTTTGGTTTATCTTTGCCACTCTCTGCTACCGCATGAGCAGAGAGCACCCCAAATACCAGGGTAGCGATGACTGTTTTACTGAAACTTTGGAATTTCATCTTCATTACCTTTGGTAAGAATTGCCGCTATCCTGTCAGTCCAGAAAAAGGAGTTTTTCCCCTTAAAAACCCTGGCTTTCTCCAGCTGTTGGCACAGTTGATAGTGTCGGTACCTTTGTTGCCCGATCTTCTTAATGATGCTTTCGGGTTTGATGCCAATTTCCTTACAGGCCTCATCGAGAGTCATGCGTCCGCCGTACTTTCGTTCAAGTTCACGCTGCAAACTGAGTCGATTGGAGTCAGTGCAGAGTAGGGCGGGCAGCTTAAAAACAGGCATGAGCATCGATCGGCTGTGAGCACATACGAGAAGTTTCATCAAATCCCTCATCTGATGAATCAATGAGCGGTCATTTTGTCATAGACAGATAAGGAAAACGGCAAAAAAGGGCAGCAAAACGAGGGCAAAAACCGGTGCTATCAAGGGGGTGAGCGAAACCCCATGATGTGTTCGCTTTGTTTACTGTGAGTGAGAAGAGGGGGGAGGGCAATTATTCAATCCCATAAATTGATAAGGTTTTTATTCTTTCTGGTAGCACCAACTATAATCATTCATACTTAAATATGACCATTTAATAATCTTAGTTTGGAACTGTTTATTCTCAGGAGAGATCTCAGTGAAAAAAATGCATCTGTTATATCTGTTCTTCTTGGCCTCTTATAGCTATAGCTCACATGCAAGTGAAGCTATGTGCCCTAAAGAATCAGCTCAAATTAACGCCTTTAATAATTTCATTTTATATGATGAAAGCATTGCGAATGATCCACTGAAGGAAATGAGAGCTCAAACCATAAGTAAGAATGGCTATCTAACTGGCGATATGAAGGTGACCTTTGATAATTGTGGTGCGCTATTAACCTTAGAAGGTAGAGAGATAAAAAAGTCAGAAAATAATGGACGAGTATTAATTTCTGACTCAAGAGTTAATTTAATGAAAGCTGTAAAAGATTGGGATTACGAATATGTATTTAAGATGACGATTATTGATGAAAATGGAGAGGGATCAGTCCTCATGCAGCAGAAAATGAAAGGCAAGTATGAGGCTGATGAAACGGGAAAAATCAACAAGGCGACCGATATATCTGATGTTGAATTTGCTGATGAGAACGTGACTGGTAAATCAGAAACTTCGTTTGTAGTTAACAGGGATGGAAAGTTATCAGAATTAAAAAGGCGAAGCACCCTGAATGAAGATAATTCCACTAAAAAGTTTTTTTATGACCAAAATGGTCGGTTAGTAAAGGCTGAAACGGACTCTGGTAGCGATGAGTTTTTTTATGATGAGACTGGGAAAGAGTTGAGCATAAAGTCTATCAAAGCGCTATTTACAGCCGAACTTAGCACAACTACATGTAAGGAGTGGAATGAGCATGGGAGATGCACCAAGGCTGAATTAAATGCGGCCTCAGTATTCAAAGGTGAAAATGGCAATGAAAACAAAGTTGTTAAAAATCAGGCGGATATTTTATTTAGTTATACATATTAGAACCACGCATCAGTCTTAAAGCAGTAGTGATATGGCGAATTTTAAGCAAAAAAACCCTGTCCGAAGACAGGGTTTTGGGTGGTTACCCTAGGCTGATATTACGATTTGCTCTTGTCGCGCGTGAACGCGATCGGCATCGAGACAATCAGTAGAACTTTGATAACAAAGTCCTCTGTTATCTTGAGTCCAAAATGTCCACCGAAGATGATCACCATGACAGCGATAGCGACAGTGAAAACAAGAGAGAAGAAGCGAAGGGTATTAAGTTTCATTTTAAGGCTCACAGAGGGAGGTTAAGCGCAGCCAAGAGACTGCGCGGAGGGGAAGTTAAAACAGGAAGTTAAAGCAGAAAGTTATAGAGAGTGACGCAGTTTCATCATTATACCGTAGATATCCTGAAGGATAAGAACGGCAAAGTAGACGGCCAGAGCAATGCAACCCGCACCAATGACAGCTAAGACAACCAAAACGATAACCATCGTCATGACGTCAAAGCTGAAGAACAAGGTTGCAGCAACTATGATCAGGCCAGGAACCAGCGGCAGGAATTTTAAAATGTTTTTCATACATCACCAATGAGAGAGAGTTTGTGGGCAGACAAAAAGCAATCAGTGAAACAGACGCGATTTCAATCCGATGCTGAAACGAGAGTAGATGCCTCCAAAAATAGTGTCTTTGAAAACATCGGGATTCCCATCATCAGCAAAAACAGCTTTAGCCATTTCCACGATACTCACCAGCATTTGTGCGCAGAACGCATTTTTCTTAAACAAACCCAGGTACAGGCTAGTATGAATAACCCTGTTCAGATCAAAGGCCAGGTTCATCAATAACGCTTGATTAACCGAGAACCAAGGGAAATCAGGGTCATTGCTTTGTTCAATACCAACACCAATTCGGTTCATTGCGAGCAATGTCCGAACCTCGCCTTCCAAATCAGCAAAACGATGGTTGATGTCGATATAGGTTTTTTCATCAATGACTACACCGTGATCATCACGCAAATCGGAACCGCGTGAATAATCTTCTTCATCAACTGGAACAATTTCCATGAGGATATTGCGTACAGCGATAGGGAAGGTTGTGGTGTAGTGGTTGTCAGAGGTAACGTAACGCATGAGAAATACTCCTGTAAATACAAGTGATAGATAAGAATTACCAAACTCGTTGTTCTTTCATGAACTCGGGCTCATGTGCCACGAAACGAATAGCTTCAGCCATCGTTGAGTCGAAGAACTTGGAACACAATTTCCGGCCAAGCAAAACTATCTCATTTTTGAGAAGGTCAAGCTTTGGGTCGGAGAACCGGCCACATGCACAACAATACGCAAAACGCGTCGCCAGCTTTAACACCTGGGATTCGTTCTGATTAACACCAAACGCAGTATTGGCAATGCCAAGTCCACGATCATTAAGCAGTTTCACAGTCAGCATGTCGGAATGAATTAACACCAAGTCAGCCTGCTCCTGAACATCAGAAGTGGGCCAAAGGGGCATTTTTTCAGACACAAAACCGTAAATGCTCAATTCGACAGAATGAGACATACGTACCTCTTTAATAGATTTATAAATTTAGGAAGTTAAAAGATACCGGGCTTGCAACGAGCTAATGCGGCCAGGATGCGTTCGCGAACAGGAGAAGGGCTAACAGCTGCCTGAATGCCTTCAATCCAATCCTCAACCGGTATGCGGGTGAATTTGTCGTCTGTATTGCGGATACGAAATGCAATCACTGCCCAACGTGATAAAGCATATTTAACACAAGCTTCATCACCTGGAACGACAACGCCACGCAGTTTTGCGGAAGCGTTATTGTATTCAATCAATGCACAAGCACTCATACAATTCACCAAAACGAAAGGCCCGCTTAGGGGCCTTTGCTTTTCAAAAGTTAATATTATCGTTTACTGCGACAGGAATGGGTTCCTGGTGTGCAGCGATATCGATGAAGTTAAAACGTTTAATGTCGGTGGCGCGAAGCACTTTGCCAGTAGAGAGCACAAAGGTCTCAACATCAGAGTGGCGACTATCAGGCCAGGACTGAGCTATAGAGGTTTCACGGATTAAAAACGACCGTTTGTTTGATGTAAAAGACACATAAGGTATCAGCATGGCTTAACCCTCTGAGTCCATTAAACCATAACCGTAAGTCGTTAACGTATTCACTAAACACAGTGCGTCAACGGTCATGTACGGCCACCAATTACCGTCTTCATCACGGAAAAAGTGTATTTCCAGTGAATCGGGGGCCATCGGGTGGTATGTATTGATCACGAAAGATTCTTCAAAAACAGGCAGAGTTTCAAACAGACTAACACTACGCCTCGGTGAATTGTCATGCACGTAACCAATGAGGTCATCAATCATTTCAACGGTAAAGCCGCTTTGTGGCTCAACGACAGAAGTATCAAAATTAATATATTTAGCCATGATGATTATCTCCAAGAGAAAGTAAAACGCTGACAAATGCCAGCGTTATTCTTTAAGCCGTTATGCACACTTCCGAGCAGCTTTGTTCGGGTAGTAGTGATAGAACGCCTTCTTGTATTTTTCGAAACCGCGACGCTGTGAATCAACGAAGTCCATATTTGATGGGGCATCGTAGTGCTTGGACTGAATCAAACGATCTTGTTCAGCCAGATCATGCTTCCAGCGGTGCAGAACACTCATACGAGTCTCTTCGGGATCCAGTTTGGCGAAGAAGCAGCAGCTGGTGAAAGAGCAAAGGTCCGACTGATTTTTATCAGAGAAGAACCAGAGAATTTCATCAACACGCTGTTCAACGTTACTTCTGGGGGCCGTCATGATGTACAGAGAGTCACGGATAATTTCGTAAGCCATCTGTTGCGAGTAACGCAGTTCATAACGGTCATCTTTGGCAGCGCAAATTGCTTCATAAGTACGATCGTCAGCATCAAACAGTTCGTTGAAGGACAATTGGTTTTCATGAGCAACAGCTTTTTTGGACATAGTCATTTTGAACACCTTTAATAGATTTAAAATAAATTTAGGATTTAAAAACCCGGCCCACTGCAAAGCAGGAGGCTAAGGGTTGGTTTAGGAAGGTTTTAAAATTAACGAGTTAAAGCTTTGCGGGTGACTTCAAGAAGTTTTCCGCGTAGGGCAGAGACAGAACCGACAGCAACACCAGTATCACTAAACAAAGAATTCATAAGACTTGCATTAGCACCACCAAAACCGATGCCAATAACAATCACGCCTTCTTTTTTTGCATCATTGACCATCTGGATGACAGGGGCCGAGTTATCGGGCTTTCCATCAGTGACAACAACCATGACATGGCGATCGGCACGCGCATTTAGCAAGTCACTGAACGCAGGCCATAAAGCTTGTTCCAGTGGCGTGCAGCCATTTGCGCTGATACCAAATTGCTTTGCGTTAACCGCAGCCCGGAAGCTTTGTTCACGCGCTTTTAGCAAGCCAACGTTATTTGCGGTGGCATGAGGGAAATGATAGGCCGAAGTTGAAACACCTTTGATGCCATCCAATGCAAA
The DNA here is from genome assembly GCF_028478065.1 of Providencia sp. PROV255. NCBI lineage: Bacteria > Pseudomonadati > Pseudomonadota > Gammaproteobacteria > Enterobacterales > Morganellaceae > Providencia > Providencia sp. PROV255. The sequence goes on from NZ_JAMPMI010000026.1 coordinate 60,251, forward strand.
GAGCAAGGAGACAACAGCAGCTTCAGCTTCAACCATGTCAGAACCCAAAGAACTGCTTGAATCAAGCAGAACCGTAAAGGCAGAGTTGAACTCAACAGCTTTGGACTTGTGTCGGAATAGCTTGGTCTCTCCTAGGAGAGCTGAAGTCAGCCGACGCGTATCCAAAACACGACCCGTTTCTTTGTGTGTACGACGAGTTTGTTGCATACCTTGAAGCAGCCCATGCATTGACTGACGAAGGCCAGACGCAGCCTGAACACCTCGGAGAACCGAAGCCTCAGTGGTTGCGTGACGCTTAGCCGGTGCAACACCGAACGGGGTAGCCGCAGGAGTACGTTCACTTGGAGAAACATTGTCTTTAATACAGTCATTCAGGCGTTCACCAGCACCTTTAATAACCTCATTGAGATCATCATCAGTGGTATTGGCGAAGGGGTCAGAATGGGCTGCTTTAGAAGACGCTGAGCTGGTGGAAGCGCTGGTGGAAACATCACTGCCAGAAGCAGGGCTGTCTCCGTTATCAGGTTCATTACCAGGCTGAGCAGAAGAGCCTTGAGACGGTTGGCCGTCAGAAGATTCACCGTCAGCATCAGCATCAGAATCGGAACTATCACTGTCATCGCCAGGCTGTGAGTTATCACGGCTTGGTTCAGACGGAGAATTGTCACCGGGTCCAGGAAGCTGATCTTGTTGGTCTTGTTGATTTTCGTTAAAAGCATCTACTGCGAGATCGTAAAGACGACAGGAAATATCCAGACAGTCGGCAATGGAAGGCGCGTTAATCGCCAAACCGAGTATGTCCATCGCTGTATCAAACATGTTTTGTCCGAATAAGCGAATGAAGTCTGATTGGGCTTGCTCAACAGGAATGTTCAGCGCGTGATAACGTTTGAAACCACACAAAAGCAAACCGTTGATAAACGCTACAGCAGGGTCATCAGTAGGTTGCGTGTCCTCATTAAAGACAAAGTGATTTAACGCTTTGAGATATGAAGGTACACCAGGGAACCGCCGACCAATCGCACGTTCAATACGAAGGTCTTCGGTTATGTTTACCAGCTGATGAAGTACACTTGGGTTGTAACCTTGTTTGGCGCGAGCAGGAATGCCATCTACCAGAATCGGAAACTCTGTGTATTTGACATGTGCCGCTTCGTGAACCAAATAACCCAGAAGGACGTCAGACAACTTTTCAGCATCCTGATAAAAAGGAATGTTGATAGTGAATGAATGACCTTGCTGGGAAGCATAAGCCGTAGAACCACCAACCGATACGGTCACACCAAGCTGATCACTCAGGGCGCGCGCAACGACAGGCAGCGAGTTATAAATACCCATACTTACCTCACAATAGATTTAATAGATTTAAAGGGACAAGAAACTGTCCAGAATTAAGGAATTAAAAAAGGCCCGCGAAGGGGCCTTAGAATTTAGAACAACATAATACCGTCATCATCTGAATCGACTTCAGCGAAAGTTGCTGAGGCCGGAGCATTCAAATCAACAGCACTCGTGGCAGGAACGTCGAACGAACCTAACAGAGCGCTATCATCAACAACTTCAACATCACAAACAGGCGGGGTAACTTCAACAGGAGCTGACGAATCAACATCTGAAGTGACCGGATCAGCAACAGGGCCAGCCGGAGGCAGGTCAGTTGGCAATTCGGACAGGAAGTTATCATCAATCGTTTCTGCAACGACAAATGCGTTCGTGTGTGGAACCACGTCAGCAGGTGCAGTAGGCGTTGAGTCCAAAGCCGGTTGCGCTGGAGGAGAAACCAAATCGGTAGACGGCAACTCAAAAGAGTCGGCGATAACCAAAGAAGAATCCAAGCCTGAAGCAGCTTGCGGATTTGAAAGCAATTCAACGAATGATTTAGCGGATTTAGGATTGCGAAGGTTGTTAAGTAATGACAGAACGTCGTTGTAGTGTTTATCACGAATTTTCCCAGTCTTTGGAACGCCACTAAGCACATCAGTGATGTACTTGTGAAGCCCTTCGACTGTGGAGTCTATGAAAGCCAACGTTTGAAGTTTATTAGCAATAGCACGGATCGGATTCAGCGTGTGCTGAGAAATAGCATCAGAATTAACGTTCTTCAGATATTTTTCGACGGTACCAGCAACTTCTTCAAAAATTTCATCGGACATGCTTTTAACTTGTCCAATAAGGTTTTCATTAACAATGGAGTTACCGAAGGGAGTAATGTGAAGCACTGAAAAGCCAAATTGAATTTGTCTGTCCAGATATTCCAAATCAATCGCAGCTTCGCGAAGTAGGATAGCGCGATACTTTTCTTCGAAAGAGTTAATCCAGCCATTGAAATCAGCCTTCAAAAACTCCTGTTTGTAACCGTAAAATTCATGCTTAAGAATGTTCAGTTCGCTAACTAACTCGTTAACTTTATCAGTTGGGATAGCGTAGCCACCCATGAAGCGAATGCCAACCTTCAAACAAGCTGTAATAGCCTTGTTCTTAAAGCGATCAAATGGGTTGATCAGCTGAGGGTCAATAATCTTTTTCGAACCGAGAGACACCATAACATCAGGTGGCAAATCAGCACCGACACCGAGATCTTCTTTTTTCAGTTTACGACGACCCGTTGTAATCGACGTTCCGTCCAGAGAAACTAAAATCAGTTGATCTAAGATTTGAACATTAGCATTGGATTGATTGTTAATAGACATAGTAATTACCTTATTTAATAGATTTATAAAATTAAAATGGCCCGGAAGTGGGCCGATGTTTAGAGAGTTGTATTCAGAAAGACTTTTGCGAGGCTTAACCGAAAACGGCTTTGAGGATGGCATGCAGAGCACGCTTATCATCAGCACCAGCACGGTTACCGATTTGCAGGTCGAATGAGAGTTGCAGAGCATCAGGCATTTTGGCCTGTTTCATTAGCAAGAAACGTTCAACCCAGGCAATCAGGGAGCGGGTAGAGCACGTAACAGACAAACGCGTGTCAGACGATACAGTGGGTACGTTGATGGTAGAACCACCAGCGGGCTGATTAAAATCACCAGCGATATCACTGCCGACAAACAACTTGCGGATGATGTTAGCGAGTTCAACAAACTTACCTGCGAGAGTTTCATCAGGAATAAACTTTTGGATTAGCGAGGTTTCAACGTCTTTCGGCATGTAATTCGCGTTGATGAACATGTAGCGATCGAGGTTCGCCACATTCAACACTTTGACACCACCGTAGACACCCGTTAAATCACCTTGACCAATAGAGTTGGCTGTGGCGACGAAACGGAAGTTAGGATGCTTTTTTATCACTTCGTTGGTTTCAGGAATAACAAGATTCCCACCTTCCAAAATAGCGTTAAAAGCGTTAGCACAGCTTGGGTCAAGCTGGTCGTATTCATCCAAAAGGAAGATAAGACCAAACTTGTAAGCCAGTGCCAGAGGACCATAAAGGAAGTCTGTACGGGTATCACCGGTCATTTGATCACAAACGAGACGAAGACCACCGACAAGACTATTAATGTCCAAATCCTGTGAAGCCGTTGTTTTCATTAGAGGCCAGTTCAGTCGTGCAGCAACTTGCTCGACAATACTGGTTTTACCGCACCCTGTAGGACCAGAAATCCAAAGCGACTGACCTTGAGGGAAGTTAATCCACATCAAAACAGAAGCGCGCAGGGACGGTTCAAACACGTAATTTTTGTTTCGGGCAGGAATGGCTGCACTGAATGCATTATCCGACGCGAAACCGGCATACGGTTTAACTTTACCCTTCATGTGTTCTGGAATGGTAACGCCGAATAACTCTGGAGAGATAGCAACGTTACGAACCAAAGCGTCTGAAGATAAAGCAGTATTAAAAGTAGTCATGAAAATAACCTCATTGATTTAGATAGATTTAAAAAATTTAGGGGGATTAAAAAGTTAGGAGTTGTCGAATTAAGCAGCGGGGGAACAGCAAACCAGATTGGAATGCGTGTAACGGCTACTCATTTGTCCTTGTTCACAGACAATCGACTTGGGTGCATAGGTGGCATACGCCTTGATACCACGCTCAGTAAGCGCGGAGATCAGGGTTGGCATAAAGTACGTTTTGGCATAAACCAAAACACCTTCAGCCTGGTGACGGGAACACAGCAGCAAAGCGATATCTGCAAGATCGTCGGCACGTTGTTGCATTAACGAAATAGTCGGGCAGTCATTGAACGAGAGCTTTTCACGAATAACCTGTGAAACGTTACGTTCAACATCAATAACACCCATTTCGCGTTGTGCGTCGGATGCTTTGTATGCGGTCAGATTAACGATGAACATGGAGGAACTCCTGAAATTAATAGAATTTATAAAGTTAATTGCTCACGAGAAATGGAGCGAGATTTAAGGTATTGCAAAGTTCCAGTAGAGTGACTGGAGGCACTTGTAGTTCTCAGCATGAGAACGAAACACCGTTTTCGACGCATAAAAAAACCCGCTGCTTAAAAAGCAACGGGCTATCGAATTTGGTACAGATATGCGTGTGCCGTGTGAATGAGAGTTAACGCATTCAGAAGGGCGATATGGCCGAAATTAGGTGTTTAGGGGCAGGTTGCCAGAAGTTAGGCGGTGTGTACCGCACCGCTACAATAATCAATTCTTACCGTTGGGTCAACAAGAAAAAACCCGACCGAAGTCGGGTGAGTGAGAGTTAAAACAACAACAAGGCATTGTCTTCAATGCTGGTCAGTGCATCACCTTCAGCAACGACAGGCTTGATGGCATCAGGCGGAACATAAACGCTATCCTCTGGGGACGCGTCATATTCGTACACTGACAGAGTTGAGCGTAATGACTCCTGGGTTACACAATCAGGATACTGTTCGGCAGTAGCATTAAGACGCTCTGCGATCAATTTCCAGTTAGTGCGACCTTTGACTTTACTTTCCAGATAGCGAAAACCAAATCCATCAATACGGACAGGGTCAGTGCTTTTGAAACCCAGACCAATTGCCAGGCCTTGAATAGACGCTTTAAGCGTTTCCTCAAGATTAGACAGTTGAGCTTTTGCGGCTTCAAACTCGGCTTCTTTGGCGCGGACATTCGCAACTTGACGGCGGATATCAGCGATGCGGGCAGAGAGATCATCGGGAGCAGTAAATTCACTGGTTTGAGCCAATATTTCGGCATCAGAAACCAGCAGGATGTCTTGCTGTTTATCAAAAGCCGGAGCGACCTTATCATTTAAACGTCCCCAGAACTCTTTACAGGCGGCAAACAAGCGGCTGAAAGCGGATTGGTTAGGTTTGATAAGGAAAATCTTCGGCTGATCTTTAGCAGACCAGAAAACAAGATAAGCTTGTGGGGCACCTGTTACGAATAACTGATGCTGAACCTGCCAGAAATAATATTGAAACTCTGGCGAAGCTGAACCTTGTTCAAGGATGGCTAAATGTTTTTTCTCAGAGAGATTCTTGATCTCCAAGACAGAACGGTCATCGAGTTGTCCATCAAGCGAAGCTATCATGAACGGGTACTTGGCATGTCGAACGCAAAAGGGTGAGGCTATTTGCCCCAACGCATTTTCACAGTAAGACCGCGCAAGCGCTTCGAGTTTGTTACCGGCATCTACCTGCTTAATAGCAGACAGATCTTCAGAAGCAAGCAAGCCTGCATACTGAAGGTATAACTGATAAGGCGTTTTCATCGCACCAGGCGCACCCATAAGGATAGGGGAGCATGTTGCCGTAACACCCGTTTTACGCCATTTGTGCCACTCAGGAGTTCCTTGTTCAATATCGACAATTTCACAGATTGAATCAGACATACGATCACCATTAATAAATTTATAAAATTAAAAAAACGGCAAAAATTGCCGGTTATGTTTTATGCCGCTTTAGCCGTTGAAATCAGATTGCACAACATCTCTTTGAGACCTTTGTGTTTGACTGAATTCAAGGCCGCTTCAAGTTCGTCGAATTGACCGGACTGAAGCGCTTGAGAGTAGAGCACTTGCATGTTGTTAGTTTCAGCTTCAACAGAAGAAACCCACTGGACTGCACTGGCTTTAAACTCACCGTCAGCGAGACGATTAACAAAGTCATTTGCGATCCCAAAATCACACATGTGAACGGACTTAGAAACTTTCGTACTGAGCAGGTCACGGCGTGATTGTTCCAATTGACGTTTTGCGTAAGCCAATTCGCTGTCATTGAAAGAAAAAGCTTCTTTCAGTTCGGCGAGCATGGTTTCGTAAGCCAGCGTTTTTTCTGCGCGGGTAACGAGTTTAGCAATACGTTTGAAACTGCTTTGACGAACACCGGGAATATCAGACATCGGAACTTGAAGTTCTTCTGGCTGAGTTCCACCCGCAGCAGGATCCGGTTGAACATCAACGGGAGCAGACTGAGGTTCCTGCGAGACAGGCTGAGAAGCTTGCTCAACGGGTTGAGCCGGTTGTACAGGAGTAGCGACGTCATCACTAGCAACAACTTCCCCCTCAATAACACTGTCATCAGCACTATTAGCTTGAGATGAGACAACGTCATTGTTAGCAGCCTGAGCAGCTTGACGTTGAGCCATTTCAGCCGCAGCGGCTTCAACAGGGACATGAGCGGAAGATTTGAACCCCTCTTCACCGTAGGTATTGAGATAATCAATCACTGCGCTGATCCGAGTTCTGTTACCTGGGATTAAATGAACAGTTTGTTTAAGGGCGGATTTGAGAACCATTTTCCACGGGAAGTTTGTCCACGGAGATGATGCTCTTTTATCCACTTTTTTCCAAGATTCAGAAACTGCGCGAGCAGCGGCCAAATCTTCGACGGTTACGAAGTAAACGAGGTTGCGCCCATCACGCATGAGAAAGTCCACATAAACACCACGGAAGTTACCGCGAGCGCCTAAGGCGCCTTTATCGGTCACAGTCAAAAGTAAATCACCTTTACTAGCAAAGGGGTCGAACTCATGAATGGGACTATTACGACGACCTTGTGGCTTAAATACAGCATCATTCTCAAACACCAATTCAGCAACAATGTCCTGGCAGAGCCCTTCATCTGTAGCCATCTTGATCAGGCCAAGATAAGAGACATCCAAGATCACTCGATTATTGCGCGGAACCAGGTAGGCCTGTTTCTGTGCTGGGTCGAGCGTCAAGCCGGAACTGGCTAACTGTAAGAACGCAGTCTCGAAAGAGCGCGGGTTAGTTATCGCAATACCGGTAAGATAGTCACTGTTGTTAATGATGTGCTTGGCAAACACACACTCTCTCTGGAAGGAGACATGCGGGTGCATTGCCGCTTTTTCAAACTGACTACCCAGAGTCATCATGTGACGGGTCACGGTGTCAACTTTGACGGTGATGTCAGTGTTGGCTCTTTTCGCGTTATTGTTGTCATAAACGCGACGGCTGTTGTTTGAATAAGACATGGTAATACCTCTTTAATAGATTTAAATAGAATGTTTTCCGTAAGACAGATATGAAAAAGCCACTCAAAGAGTGGCATTTCAAAGCGGTTAATTAACCACGCATATCGGTGTAGCTACCATTTACGGCCGCAGCCCTTGCAACCAGAATGTGGTGCGTAGGACTTGTTGAAGAGACAAACGGACGAGATTGAGGTGCAGTAGCCGTATCTTTCGAAACGGGAACCGCAGCTTCAACAGGTAGATTTTTTACGGCTCTTTTAGCATTGGCAGAAGCAAGTGCAGCCTGATAGGTTTGGCGGAATTTATTGCCAATGGTTTTTACATCATTGTCAGTTAAATTCTGCCAGGCCAAATCAGCGTCCAATCGTTTCTGTAAATCTGGTGAACGAGCGGAGTGCTGAGGCTGTACAGCGGGAGTTACTGGTACCACAAACGCCTGAGGTTTAGCTTCATTGACACGAGTATCAACGACCAAATTGGTGGCGATATCGTGAACATAAAAAACGTGAAACTCAGTACGTTGAGTATCAACGCCATCTTTCACAAAGCGAACAGAGCGAGCAATAGCTTCGATAGAGATCTCAGAGTCTTTCTTTATGGTTTCGTTGAGGAAGTCTGCAACGTTACCGAAAGCCTTCATTGAGTAGAACTCAGTAACTTTCTGTTTATTGATCGTCATTTCACAGCCTAAGCGGAAAAAGATAACTGAATCTTTACCGTTACGAGCTGGGGTATAGCGAGGATCAATAGCAACAGTACCTTTAGCTTTAGAGAACATAATTAATACCTCATTAATAGATTTAAAATATTTAGAAAATTTGGATATTTTTGGCAAAAAGATGCCAACTACCGTGATTGGAAAACCAATAGGCAGACAGAAGTTAGGAAGTTTGAAATACAAGGAAGTTAAGGGTAAAGCATTGACCAGTAGGATGACTGGACGCACTGTGTTCCTCAGCTTGAGGAAAAACACCGGTTCGACGCACAGCAAAAAGCCCGAAGCCATAGGGCACCGGGCTGTCGAATTCTGTTTTGTAGGCATGGAAAAGCCGTGAGAATGAATACAGGATCCATTCGTAGAGGCGCTGGTGGCCGAAATTAGGTGTTTTGGTTAAGGGCTATTGCCGGAAGTTATGCGATGTAATCGCCAGAACAGAGTAAGCGATACGGAAGGGCGGGTCAATCGATAGGCAAAAAAAAACCCAGCATAGGCTGGGTTTCTTGGGAAGTTAAGATGATAAATGGCGAAAATGCCGTGCGGATATCAGTGATAAGCAGCAGCTAACTGCATGTATCGACGATAAATGAAATCCAGGGAGGCGCGATACGTAAAACCTTTACAATAGCTCGTACCATCTAGATGAACACAAATCATGAAAGCGTCTTCAAGACGGTTCCGGTCTTTTTTTCTCAATCGATTCTTATCAATGTTGCATGCGACAGAAGACAGCATCTGTTTAACTTTAGCCATCAGCTTGAAGGCATCAGTTCGGTTTCTGACACCGTATTCGCGAAGCGCAATATCATCGCTTTGACTGATACATTTAGGGCAAGTATCAGCCTCTTCATTTTGGCAAGAATGCCAACCACAGCAGCTACAATTGAGTGTGTATGTATTGTAGCAAGGATTATGGTTTTCTAACTGACACAGCGTGTTGCAATGAAGACAAGCTTTGAACGCAGGTGCATTAACGATAAACATAGATCACCTTGAAATTAATAGATTTAAAAGAGTTAAAAGCCCAGCTACCTGGGCTTGTTTAAGAGAGATAAGTGAATATCAGCTAATAACTTCCATGATCCAGAGACCACGACGTTTATCAGTTTCAAGGTCGCGATAACCAGTCACATTACCCTTACGATCAAGAACCTGAGCTTTACTGGTGCGCACTTCGGAATCTTTCCAGAAAACGACAGTGTCACCAATTTTAGCGCCAGAATTCTCAACAGCTTTTTTCAGACCAATTGCCCAAACTTTATTTTGCCCTTCAATTTCAACATAGAAGGACATATCGTTTGAACGGTCATTTTTCCAATGAGCCATACCAAAAGACACCAACTTACCTTCGTGCTCTGTGATAACAGTGCGTGAAGAACGTTTGGCGCTTGGGGCGGTTGAATCATCAGAATCGTCAGACTCATCAAGTTCGTCATCTTTAGGGGAGAAACGAGACATGAGCTGGACAGCCAGAACAACAGCTGACAGCGTCAGACAGCCACAGGCAATGATTAAAGGAATAGTGGATTGCACAAAACCGGTCGTATAAATATAAAAAGCAATACCAGCTGGCACTACGAACGAAGCGTTCTTAGGACGCCAGAACAACGAGAGGAACATGCCAATATAAACAAAACCTTGCAATTCGAATGAAGACATAATATTCACCATAAATTTATGAGCGAAGTCCGGCCACAGAGAAACACCCTGAAACGTGAGGATTCATGAGATGTAAACAAAGCGAAAGACAACGTTAAAAAACGAAGTCCGGGCACAGACAAAACGCGGGAGTTAAAAACAAGAGGAAGTTAACAATTTTTTTGGTTTGGATTGAGATCCAAAAATACCCTTTGGTAGGGCGGCAAGGTGACATGTTTTGTTCGAAGAACAAGAACACGTCAGAGATGCTCTGGCCTGATTGAGGCGTGCGTAACCCGTGAGGAAAGCCGATTAGGCTACCAGGAGGCGGTGGTATCTTCACACCAAAGTTACGGGTTTACGTTTGAAGTTATGCTGAGAAGAGAGTGAGCCATCAGCTAGGCTGTTACAAAATCCTACTTCAGATAATCAGTCAGATCAAGAACTGTTTTTCTTCCGCGAAACGTTGGCCTTTTCCCATGACTTGACCGTTTTCGTATGACTAAATAGTCAGGCTTAAATGCGATTAAATGTGAGGATAAATCATGGCAACTACAGAGAAGGCTAAAGTGACTGATAACGTAAAGCAGGGTCAAAACAAACGTAACAACCGTGGCAACCGTACACGTAATACCGAGTCTGCACAAAGCAAAGGGCAGGCACCGGGACGAGAGCGTCGTGAATACTCTAACCCAGAGATCACCGTACCGTTCCAGCTGCAAACGCAAGAGGGTATCCGTATGCAGCAACGCCACTACAACTCGATGTCAAAGGCGCTGTTCAATCTGACTATTAACAGCACCAGCCTGGAGCGCCTCGGCGTGAAAGGCGCGATTGACCGAACCAAGAAGGCTGTAGGTGAAGTTCTGGCCGGGCCTGAGAAAGAAATTAGCTCAGGCATCACGGCGCTCAATAAAGTGCTTGAACAGGCTAAAACCTCTGGGGCATCCCGTATCGAAGAGGTTTCCTATACAGCACCGCGCGATTATAACATTCGCGTGCGTACACCGGATGCCATGCGTGTTGTGCGATTGTTCCGTGACTTTGACGAACTGATCACGTTGCTAGACCGCCTGTGGTTGAACAACCTGTTTAACCAGGATGAAGTGGATGACTATAAAACCCGCTTGCGCGATAGCATTCGCAACATGGTTAACCTCCTTGACCGGCATGCATCGACCACGGTCGAAGAGTTGAACGACAACAACGGCAAGAATGCCGATGAGGCGAACAAGGCGACCAACGAACAGACGGAAAGCGCCGAACCAAAAGACGACATCCCAGCCAAGTCGTAACCCCTCTCAACACGATCCCCTCACAAAGGCAGGCCACCCACCTGCCTTTTTTGCTGTCCATTTGGTTGCATTTTTGTTAAATTTTGCTATACAAATTAGATAATTAATAATTCAAATAATAGGTTTATCATGAGAAAGATAGGTATATGCGCTTTAGCATTATTAATTTACTTACCTTCAATGCTGGTTCCAGCTGAAACAAATTATTCCATATCCCAACAAGTCCCATTAACAACCAAGCAAATTCATGATGTAGAGAGAAATTCACTGGCGCAGCGTGGTGAAGAATTTTATGAGCAGAAGAACTATAAAGAAGCTGAAAAATGGTTCATTGAAGCTGGGCGTAGAAATCACCGAGATTCTCAAGAAAAGCTAGGGCATATGTACTATTTAGGGCTAACAGGGCAAAAAGAATACAATATGGCAATACTTTGGTTTACGCGGGCTTATGAAAATGGTTCAGTAGGCGCAGAGGCTGCTCTCGGCGCAATGCATCTCTTAGGGCAAGGATATCCTAAAGATATTAGTCTTGGTCTAAAAATGTTAAGGTCCGCTTCCGATAAGGGGCACCCACATGCACCCGAGATACTTGAAATTTTTGAAGAACAGAAAAAGCTTTGTGCTCAAGGAGAGGTAAAAGCTTGTGAAGTAACACAGCAACCTAATATAAATAACTAATTCATCAGTATATTTAAAATGTTGGGCACAAAAAAAGCCCTTAACCTTTTGGTAAGGGCCGGTGTTTAAGACGATTTATATCGTTCGACAGCAATCCATCCACTGATAGATCATGTACGTTGAGTCTTGACCTTTCCCAGTAGGATAGCGATACATGCCACCTTGCCACTGGTAGGGTGATTCACCGACTTCATGGCCCTCTTTGGTTTCAGGTGTCGGGCTGAACATGTTCAGTTTGTATTGCTGCTTAGGGAGTGTCGGATAGATCTTCGAACGACAAACCGTGTCATTGCCCATTGTCCGATACGCCAGACCACGACGGTGCTCAACAGCGAGCTCGCGAATACCGGCCAAGCTGGTTGTCCGTGGCGTGTCCATGCTGCGTACCGACCCGGTTAATGGATATTGCCCACCCCAAGAGCCCGCACACCACCACATCGAATCCATTGGCTGTTTACCTGCAAACTGAGCCGTAGCCTCAAGGGCGCAAGCTTGTTGTGCCACAACGTTGGCTACCGCAGCTGATTCAGGGTTCTGGAAGAATGCCAACGCAGTGTTGTTCCAGGTCGGATCAATCTCGGAGAAACTGACCACGTCAAAGTCGCTGTACGGGTCAGCAGTGCATTGCCCCGGCAAATACAGGTCAAGCATACGCAGCAATGGCAACGCGTACATGTGGGCGTTATAGAAGCTGATCGAAAACTTATTGCGGCGCTCTTCATCACCGCCGTCAGTTTGGATCCCGTACTGGAGATTGTTCCCGAGGTTCAAGTTAACCCCACCCAACGATGACATACAGCCAGGTGTGCGCGTCAGTTCGATGATTTTGCGAGGCTCCCACATCGCCGTCAGTACGCCAGGGTGATACACCCCAAGCCCATCCTGGCAAGCACACGCCATACCACTGGCCGCATTATCAGGCACTTTACCGGAGGGACCCATCGTAATCCCGGCAACTTTGATTGGGAAGATGCATCCCCAGCACACGTCGGTAAACAGCTTGAAGGAAAGAAGCTGGTTATCACGGCAAACTTCGTTCACCGCAGGCGCAGTCTCCGCCGTTTTGTCAGCCAGCGCATTGCCCGCAAAACCTAAGGAGATTGCCGTGGCTGCGATCAGGTGCAAGCTGAATGATTTCAATTTCGTGTGTAGGGATTTCATTTTGCCACCTTCTGCGCGTAGTTGGCTTCAGGGTATTCGTTGATGATGAATACCTTTCTGTCAGCAGTCACGATACTGGGCACCGCTTCAATCCCAAAGCGCTCAGACATGCCGGGCTGGATCATGTAAAGGCGGGCTTTTTCACCGTAATGCTGCGCGGCATCTTTGAACGTATCCCAGCCATCACCATAAACGTTCGTTGTGATCAGGATAGGGTTGATGCCGGACTCGGTGTTTTCGTACTCATGACGCGCGAAGTCACGCTGCCACGGCACGCTGGCATCAAACACAATCAGCTTTTGGCCGAAGGGCATCACATCCAATGGATTAACCTTCCCTTTTTTAGCGACGACAACGCCTTCCGGCGTGACAATATCCTGAGGAATGATCACCGTCGGGTCAATCGTGTGGGTTGCACGCTTCTTAACAGTCGGGAACGCTTCAAATTCCTGGCGTTGGCGAGGCCAATAATTGTTTAAAGCGTCTTTTTTCATCTGGTCAAAGTCGAGGTTTTTCACCCCTTCTTCAATCAGGTCCAGCAGACTGCGCTCTACGACTTCTTTCGTTGGGCCAGCGGTTCCCAGCTTACCGGTTTTATCTTTCAGGAAGTCGATATTTGAGATGCCGGAAACACTGGCGACAAATTCACCGTCTTTCTCATGGATGATGGTTGGAACGGCGGTGACGGCATTGTCTTTGAAAATGACCGGATCCAGATTCACTGTCACTTCCGAGCCGGAGTCAAGCACCAGTTGTTGCCAGCGAGTGAGCTCGTCCATTAATTTCGCTTTATCCGTAACGCCACGAATAACCAACGAGACATCCCTGCGGCCATTGTATTCGGCCATCATGCCTTTAATTTCTTTATCAGACAGCGAGGCAGAAACCAGTACATAGTAAAAATCACCGGCCATTTTGTTTTGTTTACCGTCAGCGACATCTGCATCCGCAATCGCACCTGTGACAGCGTCACTTATCATTTCATTGTCGGTACGCGAATCAGGCATTTTTCGCAGCATTTCGCGGTTATTTTCACGCGCCAGCTTTGCATTTGCTTCTTCATTATTTTGTTGTTCTCTTGCCACACGGATGAGGCTATCGATATCGGCCTTTTCATTATCCGTCACCTCAGCAGGGCGGGAGGGCAGATCGCTATCCTGGAAAGTGCCTACTGGGCGAGCGGGTAAATCCGTCAATGGCTGCGCGGCACTGACAGAAAAGGCCATGCTACCAAGCACGGCCAATGCGATGAGAGTTTTGCGAAACGTCGCAACTTTTTGTTTGATTACCATATCGGGTAGGCCCTTCCTATGATTTGTGACTCCGGTAGCGTTCCCCAATACCGGGAGTCAAAGCTTAATTTTGTGCGTCCCATTAGCCAGACTCGGCCCTCAGGAATGACCCCCTGGCGAGTCAGTTCGCTGATTGGATGTCCTGACTCTTCTGCCAGTGCAAGGCCCTCGCCGACCATTGAACCGTTTACAGTGGTCTCTTCGTCATTCACAGCGATGGCATCCCCGCTAATCCCATCAACCATTTTTATCCCTTTCCCGTACTCACCCATGTACTTCGAGCTAAACGCAAAGGTCGTACCTTTAACGGGCGTGGTATCGTGCTTATCGACCAGGTAAATACGGTAGGGTGGTAAGCACTGGTTGTTCTGCGGGTCAATACCAATTTCGAAACGATGCAACACGTAATAACTGGACGGAGCGGAGATCGCGCCCACCAGCAACATCAGCAAAGCATGTTTTTTCCACGGGCGCTTTTGCTTATAAATTTTCTTCCAAAGTGAATTCGCTGTGTCCTTGACCACGTTACCCCCAGTTAGTTGGCTGACGAAGAAACGGTTTGCGGGATTTGCATATGAGCTGGGTATTTGTATAACGCCGACTCATTGAGAACCATGTAGCCAGCCTTTGCCATTGCCTCGGCACGAGCATGAACCAGTTTAATTTGAGGGTCGCTGAGAACCTTTCCGTTTGCGCCGGTATAACTGACGACAGCAATGTAGTCAGTGGGGGCAGCAGGGGGGGCAAACCGCCCATAAAGGGCGGCTCCCAGAAACCCGCAGAGTAATGAAACAGCTGCGGTCTTAATCATGCGGCTTTACCTCGTTGTCGCTCTTCAAGAATGGAGTTGATGGCATCCTGGGTGGACATGCCCTGTGCTTTACGTTTTCGGATAGCCGCTACGTCGTCTGGTGCCGTCGAGTACAGCAGCATCGAGAACGGATCCACTATCAATCGGCTAATCCCTTGGCCGGATTTGGAGATAACGTAAATTTCTGAGTAAACCCCTCGGCTCGAACGCACGGTTTTCAAGAAACGATAACCTGAATCATCCAGTGCCAAGCGCTGGTGGTGTTGAGCTTCGTTAACCGCAGATTCACTCTGACCCAGTAACAGCATAAACGCAGAGTTGTCGGCGATAGATTTTCCGACGCTATCCTTGTAAATATCGTTAATGGACTGCGTGATCGTGATGGCCGCGCCGTTGTATTTACGGAACCGGCGATAGCCTTTCTCAATGAACGCACCGATATTCCCTTTGAGCAATGCCCAGGCTTCGTCGATGACCACGATTTTCATCTGGCCGCGATCGCCCATGAACATGTCTTGCTGGATTTGGTAAATCAGCTGCAACAGCACAACTTGCTTCAGGTGTTCAGAGCTTTCCAAACGCGACAATTCCAGGACCGTAAACGGGTTACGGAAGTCGATGTTGTTTTTGCCCACGAAGAACTTGCCGTACTGCCCGCGACTAGTGAATGGGTATAATTGGTGACCCAGACGTTTGATGTCGTTCTCTTCGTCCGACAGCAGCGATTCCGCGACCATATCAACGGTCGTCTGTTTCCCATGAGTGCGAACGAGGTTGGCGACGTGTTCTTTCATACGCGCTTCTTCGAAGTCGTTCAGGCCAGCTTTTGGCGCTGCCATCACAGAGAGAAGGCCGATAATCAGGTCTTCTTCACCGCCGTCTTCGTTGTCTGGGTTTTCGCCGAAGTAGTCTTCAATCAGTTCAAAGAAGTTGAGGCACGGCTTCTTGTCGGGATGGAAGTCCAGGTAGTCCCCGTTGTAGGTTTCACAGATATTTTTGTACGAGTCACCCACATCGATACACCACACTTTCGCCCCCAGACTGCGATAAGCGGTAATGATGTAGTTGGTTAAGAACGACTTACCGGAACCGGACTCTGCGGCAATACAGGCGTTGTAGTTGGTGTCCGAGTCGAACAGGTCGAGCATCTGAACCTGCCCCGATCGGGACGTCAGCATTAACGCCGGATTGCTGGTACCTTGCCAGTCAGCGTAAAGGGGTGAGATAACCAACGCCTCACTCAGTGCTAACGTGCGGTAGCGCCCCATCGACTTCTCTGCGCCTGCTTCGTTGAACATCGGCAGGGACGAAAGGAAAATCGGCGCGACAAAGTAGCTGTCCGGGATCATTTTGAACTGATACGTGTTGAGGTAACTGGCCGCTTCCTGGCTTGCACGGAATGCACCGTCTTTGGAGTTGGAGAAGATAGTTACTGTGAACTTGGCTTTGCAGATCGGCTCACCGTTGTCCAGCTTATCACTCAGCAGGTCGTAACCTTCACGGATAGTCTTCAATGACGGGATCCATTTGACCATCGGCCCGTCGGTTTGCTGCACAATCCAGTTACGCTTTTGCGTGAACTTTGTCTTCGCGTTTTGCTGGTCGAAGAAGATCATGCTCATGGAGATAATGCAGGATGACTTGATGCCCGTTGCGCCGCTCATCATGTCGCCGAGAAAATATTGCGCCTGCCCTGGGAAGAAGCGCTTAGGCAGTTTCTTGGCGCTCAGCGTGCGCACAAACGTCGTGCCGGTATGGCGTTCACCGCGTTGGTTTTCGTCCTCAGGGCTACCGAATGCACAGTATTTATTACGAATAAAGAACTCACGGTCAGGGTCAACCAGCTGCTCCGAGATCATCAAATCATCTTGCACTTGCAGCGGATTACGATCACGCCACGACGCGGTTTCCCCCTGATTCAAAATGGCGGACAGCACGTCAATGTAGCGATCGCGCGTCAGTGTGGCAGGGCACAGGCCAGTGATCCCCAGCGTGGTGTCGAACGTGTTGCGGAATTCAGAAATCAGGTTGAATTCTTCTTCACGCATATCGTATTCGTTTTTCACTGGCACCTTTACCGTGATCAGCAACAAGCAGTTGCGCACACGGGTACCCGTACCCTTCATGGGGTAGTCGGTGCTGTGAAGCAGGAACTTAGAACGGTTGTAGACGGCATCCCGCAATACCTCGTCTTCGCAGTCCATGCGCAGTACGTCCATCTGATTGATTTTGCCAACGATGTTCGGGCTGGCAATCAGGTCGAACTGTACAATGGTCTTCGCCGGAAAGTTGGAGGACAGCAGTGTTTGAAGTTGCTGCATTTCTTTCCCGCTGGTGCCGGACAACGGACGGCAAAGAAAGCCGAAACCGATGTATTTATTGTCACACAGGAAAATATGATTTTTCTCATCGTATGCCCGAACAGGGCACACATCCGAGAAGCGTTTGATAGATTTCAAACGCTGTACGATGATTGACTCGCTCATTCTAACCCCACAGAAAGATGAACTTATTGACCAGCAAGGAAGGCTTTCAGACCCTGCTTTGGTGCGCCGATACTAAACACGCCGTCGTCACGGATGATGAATGGCACCATGCTGACGCCCAGTACCTGAGCCGTGATTGTGCGACGCGCTAACGCCTGCATGTCACAGTCATTGACCTGCTCAAATTTGGTTTTTTCATGCGCAATAATGGCGCGGTCGGCCCGGTAGCGATCGGATGCGCAGTACAGCTCTTTGTTACGGATTTGACTCGGCTCGCCGAGAGCGCCCAGTGACAGCACGCTAACGGTGTATTCGTGCGGGTCCAGATCTGCCAGTTGATTCAGGGCTGCGGCACAATGCACACAGTTCGGGTCGGTGAAGAAAATGGCTTTTTTCGGACCGTCGCCCCAAACGGCGGGTTGGAGATCCGCGATGTTCAGCTTCAGTTCTTTGATTGGGATGATGCTGGCGTACTTGGTGATATCGTCAAGTGTGGTCAAGTCTTTCTTGGCCCAGGTGTCATGCAGAGTCCCTTTGAACAGGTACCGGCCGTTTGACGATAGCAGGTTGACTTTGCCGTCTACTTCCAGCGCGATGATGCCGTTGGTTGGCACAACGAAGCGCTTGACGTCTTTGCTGTCCTTCGGTGCATTCATAAAGGCTTTGTTGTTAAACACAGTATCAGCGTTCACATCAGCACCGGCAAAAGCGGAGGCGGCGAAGCTGGCGGACAAAATCAGGGATAATACTTTCTTGCGTAGCGTCATTGGAGTGCTCCTGTGAATGAGGCTACATTTTCAATGGTGCAAAGGCGGATTAACAGCGAAAAGGCCAGCAAAACGAGGTCAAAAAAGGGCGTTTTCTGAGAGGGGCTTTTGGACAGGGAGTATAAAAAGGTAAGGCCGTTCGAGGGGGAACGGCCTTGCGCATGAATCCATTTACCAATTTGTCTGAGTGGGGTTTATCCAACGCGAGGGGTAAGTCACACATCGAATGTCAGCATTGGCAAAATTGCGGTATGGTTACCATGCGTAGGTAATTTTAATCACAATCTTGATAAATAGCAATGATACCCAGAATGAAAGAAAGCCGCACCGGGCGGCTTTCATAATGCAACTGACTGTATTTGAGGGGGAATTTCAAATCATTCAGTTTGCATTAATTTCAATGTAAGCATTATTTGCTCAGTGTTTGAGGGCCTTTTGCCGCCACTGGAGCCGCGCTCATTGGCCGAATAACGGCGCTGCGAGTCGATGCATGTGATGCACCCACCTCCCAGCGGCGTGGTTCAATTTCTGTGTAAACGTAGCCAGGGACGTTAAGGTCACCGTCTGCGGATTCGTAGGGATCGACCAACACACGCATTACTTGTGCCTGGGTACGGATCGGTTGAGGGTTAGCGGTTGCAGCCGGAACCGGCACGTAACGACCACCAGTTGCAACACCACCAGCACCAGCATTACCCACGACACTATTTCGTTTCAGGTCCACCGGCTTCCCAGACAGCTGCTGTTCCGACACGGCATCTATGCGATCTTGATAGTCATCACCATCGGTCAGCTGGTGGATGTCGCGGATGTTCATACAGGTCACGGCATTGGGCATCCCTTTACAGCCGTATTCTGAGTTACCATCCACCAGCGAACAGCCAGACAATGCAGCCAGGCCAGTGGCCGCGACACAGATTGCTAAAAGACGTTTTTTCCACATGATTAGTTAGTCCCGTTAGAATTGAAAGTAGTAGGCGTTGCTTTGCCATTCGGTTTGACGCGGGTAAACTTCAGCGTCACGCCTTTTTGAACGATAAAATCGACACTGCGACCCGGATCAATTTCGATAACAGGGAACAAGTCACCGGCCATGTTCATGTAAAAGTCGGCCAGCCGGTCCAATGCCCCACCGACACCCGCGATGGCTGCACCTTGAAGGGCTTCACTGCTCATCACTTGTTCGTATGGTGTGTTATTTTTCTTGCCACTGCCATTGTCACGCGTGACGTTAATGGTAGGAATACTCTGGACGCTGAACAGCGATGACGCGGCCTGCAAGAAGCCAGCCGTCAAGGCTTTCGCCAGGTATTGGCCTTGCTTAGTAACTAATCGACCCCGGACACCGGCCTTGCCATCTTCACCCACCGCATACGCATCCAGCGGTGATTCAAATACGGCACCGTCATCGCGAATGCAAGTGATCACTTCAGAGCGGAAGTAACCACGTTCAGACGACAGCTCACCAAAACCAGCGGCCAGCATGCCACACTCACGCACATCAGCACGGAAGCGGTTAGGCAAGATGGCATCTTTTTTGATGCGGATAAGCGCCGGATACGGGTCTTTACGTGCGTTCTGTGACGTTGGGGCATCCATACCAGAAATGAAGACACCGCTCAGGATTGAGGTCGCTGGGAGGTAGGTCTGGAAAGCGGGGTCATCATCCGGGTCAGCGGCAGCGATCTCTTTGATGTCCTCATGCACGGAGATAATATCCGGCGTAGCAGGCGCAACGGCCTTTCCGTCCTTACCTTTTGCGTCCTTGTCCAATGCAAAATCAGATGGATTCGGCTGCTGGGTGTTTTCGTACACGCGCTGGAGCGTGTCGTCGTTGTTCAGGTTTTCGTGAACACTGTCCGACGTTAATTTCTCAACGCCTTGTTTGGCGTTATTATCGCCTTTGTAGACGTCTTTCGAACGGACTGATTTGGAGTAGGGTAAAACGGTAGCGCCTTCAGCGACGCGTTTCTTTAACTTCTCCTGCTCAATGCGATCAGCGCGCTGTTGTTGCTCAATGGTGATGAGACGCTTGTTGATTTCGTCTACATTGAGGGACTTTTTCAAATCCGTGATGTTGGCGTTTTGCTTTTCAATCGCATCACCCAAAGAACGCAGGCGTGCGGCAATTGCGTTCTGGCTAACGCCTTGCGTATCGGAGTCAGTCAATACACTGGAAATGATTTGTTCAGACGGCCCGCGCGACGAAGGCGTTCTGGATTCAGGCATTAGCAACAGAATGGACGGGATCAGCACGACAAGCGTACCACCCCACACAAAAAGACGTTTCTTCTTGGCGTCCAACGTCTCCCAGCGTTCTTTTAATTTACTCATTTTTCTATTACTCCGCTAATTTTGGACGGACAGAATCATCGACTTGCGCCTGCTGAGACTGATTACGAATGACAAAGTAGGCTTCAGTCTTTTGCCCTGGCTGGAGCGTATTCCGGCTCCACAGGGCTCGCGCGGCGAGATTTGGGTGAGTACAAAGCGACTCGTCTACCGTGATGGTCGAAGCCCCGGTATTTTGTGCAACACCAACGATGACACTGAACTGACTGCCTTGAATGTACTGACCGCCAGCGAAGCTGTATTTGACATTGTCCTGCGCAGTACCGGTGCTGAAATTACAGTTCGGGATGCTGTGACCACGACCTAAGCTGCCCATTGCATAACCTGGTGGAATATCGCCCAACGCAACGGCTCGCAGAATGTTGCGGATCGTTTCGACGTAGTTGTCTTTTTGCTCCCATTTACGGGCTTTGGTTTCGTTACCACCGTACATCACATTCTGTGTATACCCTGTCGCGGCTGGATTGTTACCCACCTTGCGGGAGAGCATGAGCGAGGCTTGCACTGGGGCAATTTTTTGCGGAACCAGCGACAAAGACAGCGCAACGCTTTCGTCCCCTTTTTCACTGATGTACAGCGCGACAGGGTTAGTTGAACTCGTGGAGACGTAGATCACGTTACCCTGCACGCTGACTTTCACATCAGACAGCTGCAAGCGCTGGACTGTCGGGCGCTCGAACGGCGTAACGATGCGGTTCAGCTGGCCGATTGAGATTGGGATCAGGGTGTTTACGCCGGGCTCTACAATTAAGTCTTGGCGCGAAGGAATGACATCGTCCGTTAAACGAACAGGCTGAACAATGGCATTCGGCACAGGTTGGACGTTGATGCCATCTACAGCGGGGTTATCACTGGAACGGGCGTTGGCAGACGCCCCCGCCGTGGCTGTGTGATTGCCTTTTGCCGATGAAACGACAACGGGATCTTCAGAGGCCGAGTCACCGGAACGTTGAAGTACAACGCCGTTATCGACCGACAGTGTATTGCTATTTTCGTTAAGGCCATTCGCAATGGAAGGCCCGGCGGTGATTGACGCGATTAACAGCGCCAGAATTTTTACGTGTTTACTATTCAACATTTGTTCCCCCGAACAGTGACGGACGCAATACACAGGAAGTTACCGCGACGGTTTTGTTAATGCTGCTCACTTTGTTTACCTAGCTTTCACGTCATCGTAAAAGCGCTCAATGTGTTTATAACCCGCACGCGGCGGGTGACGAAATTTACGGGATGGTGTTTCCCCAGATTTATTTGTCGCCTTTCTTCTCGCTTGGTAATTCGGCTTTACCTTGCTTGATGTTGATGAAGGTCAACACCGGACGGTAGCCTTTCACATCAATCGACATTTGGAACGTCACGGACTTCACGATAGGGTTACCCGTGATCCCTTCAAGGCCTTGGCTACCTTCTACGAAGTAGGTGCCTGGCGCTTTGGGGTCGTGGTAGACGCGAGTCGGTGTAAAGCTCAGGCTGATACGGTCTCGCTTGATCTGGTCAATCTGGTCGTCAATGCGCTTCATGACTTGTGTGTAAATGCCAGCATCAAGGAATGGGCCTATAGACTTCTTCAGCATATCGACTGACTCAGGCGTTGCGTTACCCATTGAGTTAGCCAGGTAGATGGCCCATGCCTGCATGTAAGGCTGCCCGGCCGTTTTCTCGTCTAACCAGGTGGTTTCGGTCAGATTAGGCGGTACGATAGTTACGATTTGTGAACGATTCATCAACGTGGTGGACAGAATGCCGATGCAGATAATCGACACAACCAACACCAGCTTCAGCGTAGTGTTTTCGCCTTTCATGTTCAGCAGACCCTTTTTAAAATCTTGGCTCTTCATACAATAAATTCCCGGTCGAATGCGTTAGGTACAATGGTGCTTTTCCCGAAAGAGACACCGAACTTCCAGTAGCACAGGTGCAGAAAGTATTTTTCTGAAGCCTTTTGCAGGAAGCTGCCGTAAAAACGGGTGATCACGATACCGATGAGCGACATCGTAAAGAGACGGCCCGTAAAGACCCCGATACCCAGGAAAACGAAAAATGGCATCGCTTCATCAACGCTCCAGAAGAAGAACTTCGGTGGATCATCGACAGAATGCGAGATGTGGATTGGCTCACTCATGCTTACCCCCAGTTATGAAACGAAATACCCGAACCCCTTCGGGTGCTATAACCCAAAACGCAAACTCTTTTACTTCTCACCCCCTTGGGCTAATTGCGCCATCATCTGCATCAGCCCTGTCCCGTTGACGGAGCCTTGCACCATTGCCGATTTGTCGCCATACACGACGATGTTTGCAGGCGTTTGCTGAATATTGAGGCGTGCGGCTTCTTTCACGTCTTCAGCGATTTTGGCGCTTGGACGTGCGGCATTAACACACTCGATAATGCGCTGCCCATCCAGCCCGTTGTTCTCCGCCAATTTGTCCAGCGGTGTTGCCAAGCCGTGACCGTCTGAACGTGTGTCAGCGAAGATCGCCCGTGCCATTTTGTAGAATGCCGGGTTGCCACCTTGCTCTGCGGCGCACTCAGCGGCGAGAGACTCGGTGCGAGAGGATTGGCCGTGTACTGGAACGTGCTTGAACACCATCGCGATATTGCCGGACGAGGAGTCCACCAGATCCATCATTTGCGGGAAATGGGTTTTGCAGTACGGGCATTCAAAATCGGAATACTCAATGACGTAAAACTGTGCGTCCGGGTTGCCGTAGATACGCTCGCTGTCCGTGGATGGTGCGTAGGACTCAGACGGTTTTTCACCGGTACTGAAGCCGATCGTGTTTGGCGCTTTAGACTGCGTACTGACTTTTAGCCCAGAGGCCGCAATATAGCGGTCAAACGCGGCTTCCAAATCCCCCCGATTACTGATGACATTGCGTTGCGTATCAGCAACCACGGCCAGGTCGTTAAGCAGGCGCGTTTGTTTATCCAACGTATAGGCGGCGAAACCCGATGTGGCGATCATGACTGCCAATGGAATGCCGTAAATGACCCCTTTCAAACCTGTACGCTTAGCCATTAATAACCTCGGGATTGCTGTAATTGTTCAGGGACGAAAACCATGTCAGGTTTCTTAATTGCCCCGCGTTTTTTCATTTCTTCTTGCTGAGCCTGTAGCCGAGGCAACAAAACTTCAGCCATTTCGCGATCCATCTTGTCCCGGTCGGTTAAATAATTGGACTTGTGGAGGACCGTATTCAATTCGCTGATCTTCTCAGACTTGTCAGTCAGTAAAACACCAGCACTCAGGCAGGCTGAAAAGGCAATGCACAGGAGTCCGGACAAATAGACGTGCTTAAGTTCATTCATAGTTCACCTCGGGTGATAATTTACCATTCCGGTTTTAGTGCGGATAATGAAAAGCACCGCAAAACGCGGCGCTTTTCGGGGGGGATTTAGATGCGTTTAGGCAGGTTACTGATGAGCAGAGAACTGCCGATTGGGATCATCACAATCATGATGAGCGCACCAATCATCGGCGGTACCGGAAGAGGGACGAACAGTGACAGCAAAATACTGTAAATCCCCCAGCCGATCAGCACCATGCTGCGGCGGTTAAGAAAAGGTGACGAGTAGGCAAACGTATATCGCTTGGCGTTCCACCGCATGATCCCAGCAAAGAGAGAGGGCAGAGTGACCACCAGCATGTACGGAAGCCAGTAAATATTCAGAGTCAAACGATACACGATCATATAAAACCAATAGTTCAGGTTTTCGGCCATGTTGCGAAAGATAGAGGCGAATAAGAAAAGAGGACCGCCACGATTCGCCATGTCGGACGCATCCAACTCATAAAAATCTCGCAAGAAGCCATCCACTCCGGTCTCTACGAAGAATGAACGGTAGTTTTTGTTGACGTCTGAGATGACAGGCGTGAAATCCGTATCACCGATCAGACGCTGACCCCAGGTGACTTCTTTTTTCACGTTCTCGTAAAAATACGAGGCCGGGAAAAACATGGAAATGACGAACAATACCGCTGTACTGAAGATGATGATCATCTTTATCGTCTGGGGCCACTTCTCTTCGGTTAATTGGTCAAGCATGTAAAATCCTTAATGCGAGTTTGTCCGCCACCGCATTAATGAGCTCGCTGTTCAGTCTGCGGGGTAACTGACTGGTGGATGCTAGTTCGTTGAAATCCATTTTCCCGCCGATGTGCTCGGTAACGAAATTTGCCAGAGTGATGAAGTAGACCGCCAGGCGCTCCCAGTCATTCAGAGGGCAGTCTGCCTGCTGGTTATAGGCCATCACGGAGGACTGTACTGCATCTGCTACCCGCCCCTTTGTCAGGGTGCTCGGCAGTAATGAGATGAGTGACTGCGTGATAGGCTCAACACACGGCCACACCAGCGTTAAGTTGTCATACGCGTTGCAATCTTCTTTACGCAAAAAATAGGTTTTCATCTTGATCATGATTTTTTACTCCCAACACGGATACGCGACTTCTCACCCCGGACTTTCTTCTCGTAAAGCTTCAGGAACTTCAAGGCCTTC
>NZ_JAMPMI010000027.1:0-44562 GCF_028478065.1 Providencia sp. PROV255
TATCAACATGATCGTTACCCTGATCCACCCAATCGCGATGGACGACGGTTTACGTTTCGCAATCCGTGAAGGTGGCCGTACTGTAGGTGCGGGTGTTGTTGCAAAAATTATTGCATAATACCGCTCTTTCTGAATAAGAAAGAACCACTTAGTAAAAAAGGGCGTCTAATAGACGTCCTTTTTATACATTGCAAAATTCAGACGTTGCAAAATTAAGAACCTATCTCATCAATCATTTGTATAATTATTGGTGAGATAGGCTCTGAAACAACGAATTGATAACTGTGCGGGCTCCTTTGCGCAGTTATATGAGATTTATTAAGGTTTTGCTCGGAAGATATGGTATATTTTACCGCTGCCACAAAAAGAAAGTCATTTTCTTATTGGTGTAGTTAAAAAATTTGCTGAGCATGCTGAAATTCCTGCAAAATGGAATAGCACTTGTGAAATGGGTAGCACTTGTAAAGTGATAGTACTGACATACAAGTAGTACTTGCGAAATAAAATGTTACTGCAACTTGTTGTGTTTGCAGAACGAATAACGCTAATTACCTCCATTAACAAGGCTAATTACTTTTAGATCGCAGGTGATGTTATTGATATCCCTATCAAATTTTGCAGGCTTAGTTTGTAGTAATTGAGGGATATGTTGGCATATTCTATTGGTTTGGCTTGGTTGTTTTACCTTTGTAAGCAAGCAGGCTATGTACATACTTCATGGTAACAGGTTGAATTATGAGTGCGAATAGCGAAGCTCAAGGAAGTGGACGCAGTGCAGACATCTTCAAGTGGGTCATTGTCTGTGCCTTATTAATAATTGCTATTGTTGGCAATTATTACTTCCGTCAATATAATCTCGCGCTGCGTGCATTTGCAGTTGTGGCTGTTGTCGCTATTGCAGGTGCTGTCGCTTTATGGACTACAAAAGGTAAAGCAACACTGGCGTTTGCACGCGAAGCTCGCGTCGAGATGAGAAAAGTCATTTGGCCTACTCGCCAGGAAACATTGCAAACTACTTTAATTGTTGCTGCAGTAACGGCTGTAATGTCTTTAATACTGTGGGGACTAGATGGTATCCTGGTGCGTTTAGTTTCATTTATTACAAGCCTGAGGTTATTCTAAATGTCCGATTCACCTAAAAAGCGCTGGTATGTCATTCAGGCATTCTCTGGTTTTGAAGGTCGCGTAGCACAATCTTTACGTGAACATATCAAATTACATGCTATGGAAGATTCTTTTGGCGAAGTTATGGTTCCAACAGAAGAAGTTGTTGAAATCCGTAGCGGTCAGCGCCGTAAGAGTGAACGTAAATTCTTCCCAGGCTATGTCTTGGTCCAAATGGTCATGAACGATGACTCTTGGCACTTAGTGCGTAGTGTACCGCGTGTAATGGGGTTCATTGGCGGAACGTCAGATCGTCCAGCGCCAATTAGCGATAAAGAAGTTGACGCTATCATGAACCGCTTACAACAAGTTGGTGATAAACCACGTCCGAAAACACTGTTTGAACCAGGTGAAATGGTTCGTGTTAGCGAAGGTCCATTTGCTGACTTTAACGGTGTTGTTGAAGAAATTGATTATGAAAAGAGCCGCTTAAAAGTCTCTGTTTCTATCTTCGGTCGCGCAACTCCAGTCGAATTGGATTTTGGTCAGGTAGAAAAAGCCTAATCTAAGCGACAAAACTGACTTGCAAAAGGCGTGAAATTTGACTACAATTTCGCGCCTTTTGTTTTTATGTTCGGCGCAAATTAATGTGCGGGACATGTTTAATGTAACGGGGAGCCTTGCAAATTGTAAGGCGCTATCACCCATCTAGAGGAAATATCATGGCTAAGAAAGTTCAAGCCTACGTTAAGCTGCAAGTTGCAGCTGGTATGGCGAACCCAAGTCCACCAGTTGGTCCAGCTCTGGGTCAACAAGGTGTTAACATCATGGAATTCTGTAAAGCGTTCAACGCAAAAACAGACAGCCTGGAAAAAGGTTTACCAATTCCTGTTGTTATTACTGTTTACGCAGACCGTTCTTTCACTTTCGTTACCAAAACTCCACCTGCAGCAGTTCTGCTGAAAAAAGCAGCTGGCGTTAAGTCTGGTTCAGGCAAGCCTAACAAAGATAAAGTTGGTAAAGTGACCTCTGCTCAGATTCGCGAAATCGCTGAAACTAAAGCTGCGGACATGACTGGTGCTGATGTTGACGCAATGATGCGTTCAATTGAAGGTACTGCTCGTTCCATGGGCCTGGTAGTGGAGGACTAAGACAATGGCTAAACTGACTAAGCGCATGCGCAATATCCGTGAAAAAGTTGATGCAACTAAACAGTACGACATCAACGAAGCCGTTGCACTGCTGAAAGAATTAGCAACTGCTAAATTCGTAGAAAGCGTTGACGTAGCTATCAACCTGGGCATCGATGCTCGTAAATCTGACCAAAACGTTCGCGGTGCAACTGTACTGCCACACGGTACTGGCCGTTCAGTTCGCGTTGCTGTGTTCGCACAAGGCGCAAACGCTGAAGCTGCTAAAGCTGCAGGCGCTGAACTGGTAGGTATGGAAGATCTGGCTGATAAAATCAAAGCTGGTGAAATGGACTTTGACGTTGTTATTGCTTCTCCAGATGCAATGCGCGTTGTTGGCCAATTAGGTCAAGTTCTGGGCCCACGTGGTCTGATGCCAAACCCGAAAGTTGGTACTGTAACTCCAAACGTTGCTGAAGCAGTTAACAATGCTAAAGCAGGTCAGGTTCGTTACCGTAATGACAAAAACGGAATCATCCACACCACTATCGGTAAAGTTGATTTCGACACTAACAAACTGAAAGAAAACTTAGAAGCACTGCTGATCGCGCTGAAAAAAGCAAAACCAGCTTCTGCTAAAGGTGTTTTCATCAAGAAAGTTAGCCTGTCTACCACTATGGGTGCAGGTGTTGCTGTTGACCAAGCTGGTCTGTCAGCGACAGTTTAATTGCTATAGCTTCGGCTAATTGGTAATTAGGCTTTACCTTTGCGTCAAATTTGTATAAAATTTGACGCCTTGAGTTTGTTGGGTATAGCAATATACTCAACAAACCACAAATTTCGGTATGGAGTCTGGCCTTTCCAGACCCCGTCCAAGACCGCAGGTGTAGTCTAACCGCTGCTTAATTTACCTGCGTAGACGGTGACAGAGATACCTAGAATTTAATTCTGGATTTCTATTCTGCTCACCGTGTTTTAGCGCTCTTACATAATGTTGTGTTTGAGTGATGTGAGTCCCGGGGTTTCCCGGTTAATCCAGGAGCAAGAAGCTAATGGCACTAAATCTTCAAGACAAACAAGCGATTGTTGCTGAAGTCAGCGAAGTAGCCAAAGGCGCGCTTTCTGCAGTTGTTGCTGATTCACGCGGCGTAACTGTAGCAAAAATGACTGAACTGCGTAAAGCAGGTCGCGAAGCTGGCGTTTATATCCGTGTTGTTCGTAACACACTGATCCGCCGTGCTGTTGAAGGTACTTCTTATGACGTACTGAAAGACGTGTTTGTCGGTCCAACCTTAATTGCTTTCTCTAACGAACACCCGGGCGCTGGCGCTCGTCTGTTCAAAGAGTTCGCGAAAGCGAATCCAGCATTTGAGATTAAAGCTGCGGCCTTTGAAGGTGAGTTAATCCAAGCGAAAGATATCGATCGTCTGGCAACTCTCCCAACTTACGATGAAGCAATCGCACGCCTGATGTCAACCATGAAAGAAGCCGCTGCAGGCAAATTGGTTCGTACTCTGGCTGCTCTGCGCGATCAGAAAGAAGCTGCATAAGCCCTTTCCTTCGTTGCTTTTTAACGTATAAACTATTTCTGAATTTTAGGAACACTTGTTATGTCTATCACTAAAGACCAAATCCTTGATGCAGTTGCAGAAATGTCTGTAATGGACGTTGTTGAACTGATTACTATGATGGAAGAAAAATTCGGCGTTTCTGCTGCTGCAGCTGTTGCTGTTGCTGCGGGCCCAGCTGAAGCTGCTGAAGAAAAAACTGAATTCGACGTTGTACTGTCAGCTGTTGGCGGTAACAAAGTTGCAGTTATCAAAGCAGTTCGTGGTGCAACCGGTCTTGGCCTGAAAGAAGCTAAAGACATGGTAGAATCTGCTCCAGCTACTATTAAAGAAGCTGCAAGCAAAGACGAAGCTGAAGCTCTGAAAAAATCTCTTGAAGAAGCAGGCGCTTCTGTTGAACTTAAATAAGTTCAACTTCAAGAACGCAGCCTGATCTAATTAGGCTGACGGCTGGTGATTTTTTAATCACCAGCCTTTTTGCGCTGTAAGGCGTGATGGGTGTTAACAGCTTTTCACGCAGTTTTAATGTTAACAACAACCCTCCAATACTTCTTTCTATTGACGACTTAATATACTGTGTTCTTCGCTACGACCCGCTCGGGTAGCTCGGTAGCAATGGCAACGCAATGAAATGATTTAAGAGTAATAGCAATGAGTATTAAGGAAAGTATTCATTTTCCGTTTCTTATATAAAAACGCGTTGCGGTTCAGTCTCTTAAACTAAGAGCTAACCACTTGGGTCACTGATCAACGAGCTGAGGAAACCTATGGTTTACTCCTATACCGAGAAAAAACGTATCCGTAAGGACTTTGGTAAGCGTCCACAAGTTTTGGACATACCTTATCTCCTTTCTATCCAACTTGACTCGTTCCAGAAGTTTATCGAGCAAGATCCAGATGGCCAGAATGGGCTGGAAGCAGCTTTCCGTTCTGTGTTTCCAATTCAGAGCTACAGCGGTAATGCTGAATTACAATATGTCAGCTATCGTTTAGGCGAGCCTGTTTTTGATGTTAAAGAATGTCAAATTCGCGGTGTAACTTACTCTGCGCCTTTACGTGTGAAATTACGTCTCATCGTTTATGAGCGTGAAGCACCGGAAGGAACTGTTAAAGACATCAAAGAACAAGAAGTTTACATGGGTGAAATTCCACTCATGACTGAAAACGGAACTTTCGTTATCAACGGTACTGAGCGTGTTATCGTTTCTCAGTTACACCGTAGTCCAGGTGTATTCTTTGACAGCGATAAAGGTAAAACACACTCTTCAGGTAAAGTGCTATATAACGCACGTATTATCCCTTACCGTGGTTCATGGCTTGATTTCGAATTCGACCCGAAAGATAACCTGTTTGTACGTATTGACCGTCGCCGTAAATTACCTGCGACCATTATTCTGCGTGCAATGGATTACAACACCGAAGAAATCTTAAATCTGTTCTTCGAAAAAACAGTATTCCAAATCCGTGATAATAAACTGATGATGACGCTGGTTCCTGAGCGTTTACGTGGTGAAACTGCTTCGTTTGATATCGAAGCGAACGGTAAAGTCTATGTAGAAAAAGGCCGCCGTATCACTGCACGTCACATTCGTCAGTTAGAGAAAGAAGAAGTCAATAGTATCGAAGTTCCTGTTGAATATATCGCAGGTAAAGTTGTTGCTAGAGACTATATTGATGAAAGCACCGGTGAGCTGATTTGTGCAGCGAACATGGAACTTTCTTTAGATATGTTGGCACGTCTGAGCCAGTCTGGTCATAAAACAATCGAAACATTGTTTACCAATGACTTAGACCACGGTGCTTACATTTCTGAAACCGTTCGTGTCGACCCAACTAACGACCGTCTGAGTGCATTGGTAGAAATCTACCGCATGATGCGTCCTGGTGAGCCACCAACCCGTGAAGCTGCAGAAAACCTGTTCGAGAACCTGTTCTTCTCTGAAGACCGTTACGACTTGTCTGCGGTAGGTCGCATGAAGTTCAACCGTTCACTGAACCGTGAAGAAATCGAAGGTTCAGGTATCCTGAGTGAAGAAGACATCATTGATGTTATGCGTAAACTCATCGATATCCGTAACGGTAAAGGCGAAGTGGATGATATCGACCACCTAGGTAACCGTCGTATTCGTTCTGTTGGTGAAATGGCAGAGAACCAATTCCGTGTCGGTCTGGTTCGTGTTGAGCGTGCAGTGAAAGAGCGTCTTTCTCTGGGCGACCTTGATGCATTAATGCCACAAGATATGATCAATGCGAAACCAATTTCAGCCGCAGTTAAAGAGTTCTTTGGTTCCAGCCAGCTGTCTCAATTTATGGACCAGAACAACCCGTTGTCTGAAATTACGCACAAACGTCGTATCTCTGCGTTAGGCCCAGGTGGTTTGACTCGTGAGCGTGCGGGCTTCGAAGTACGTGACGTTCACCCAACTCACTACGGTCGTGTCTGTCCAATCGAAACGCCTGAAGGTCCAAACATCGGTCTGATCAACTCATTATCTGTTTATGCACAGACCAATGAGTACGGTTTCTTAGAAACCCCATACCGTTTAGTACGTGATGGCTTAGTGACAGACGAAATCCATTATCTGTCTGCAATTGAAGAAGGTAACTTCATCATTGCTCAGGCGAACACCGTTTTAGGTGATGATGGTAGCTTTGTTGAAGAACTGATTACGTGTCGTAACAAAGGTGAATCAAGCTTATTCAGCCGTGAACAGGTTGAATATATGGACGTTTCGACTCAACAGGTTGTTTCTGTTGGTGCGTCCCTGATCCCATTCCTTGAACACGATGACGCCAACCGTGCATTGATGGGTGCAAACATGCAACGTCAAGCGGTTCCTACTCTGCGTGCTGACAAACCATTAGTTGGTACAGGTATGGAGCGTGCAGTAGCGGTTGACTCTGGTGTTACTGCTGTTGCAAGACGTGGTGGTTCGGTTCAGTACGTTGATGCTTCTCGTATCGTTATCAAAGTTAACGAAGATGAGATGTACCCAGGCGAAGCTGGAATCGATATTTATAACCTGACTAAATATACCCGTTCTAACCAGAACACCTGTATTAGCCAGATGCCTTGTGTATCTTTAGGTGAGCCAGTTGAACGTGGTGACGTGTTAGCGGATGGTCCTTCAACAGACCTCGGTGAATTAGCACTTGGTCAAAACATGCGCGTGGCATTCATGCCATGGAATGGTTATAACTTCGAAGACTCCATCTTAGTTTCTGAGCGTGTTGTTCAAGAAGACCGTTTTACAACTATTCATATTCAAGAGCTCTCTTGTGTGTCTCGTGACACTAAATTAGGGCCTGAAGAAATCACTGCAGATATTCCAAACGTCGGTGAAGCTGCACTGTCTAAACTTGATGAATCCGGTATCGTGTATATTGGTGCGGAAGTGAAAGGCGGCGATATTCTGGTTGGTAAAGTGACACCTAAAGGTGAAACTCAGCTGACGCCAGAAGAGAAACTGTTACGTGCTATCTTCGGTGAAAAAGCATCAGACGTTAAAGACTCTTCTTTACGTGTTCCTAACGGTGTATCTGGTACGGTTATTGACGTACAAGTATTTACCCGTGACGGCGTAGAGAAAGACAAACGTGCATTAGAGATCGAAGAAACTCAGTTACGTGATGCGAAGAAAGACTTAACAGAAGAGCTACGTATTTTCGAAGCAGGTCTGTTTGCACGTATCCGTTCTGTACTGGTTAACGGCGGAATTGAAGCTGAAAAACTGGACAAACTGCCTCGCGACCGTTGGTTAGAGTTATCTTTAGCTGACGAAGAGAAGCAAAACCAGTTAGAGCAATTAGCTGAACAGTATGACGAACTGAAATCTGAGTTCGAGAAAAAACTCGATGCAAAACGTCGTAAAATTACTCAAGGTGATGACTTAGCACCGGGTGTACTGAAAATTGTTAAGGTTTATCTGGCTGTTAAACGTCAGATCCAACCGGGTGATAAAATGGCGGGTCGCCATGGTAACAAAGGTGTTATCTCAAAAATCAACCCAGTTGAAGACATGCCTTACGATGAAAACGGTAACCCAGTTGATATCGTTCTGAACCCGCTGGGCGTACCATCACGTATGAACATCGGTCAGATTTTGGAAACTCACTTAGGGATGGCAGCGAAAGGTATTGGTGAGAAAATCAATGCTATGCTTAAACAGCAAGAAGAAGTTGCCAAACTGCGTGAGTTTATCCAAAAAGCATACGATTTAGGTGATGATCCACGCCAGAAAGTTGACTTGAACACTTTCTCTGACGAAGAAGTTATGCGTTTGGCTGAGAACCTGAAAAAAGGTATGCCAATTGCAACACCAGTATTTGATGGTGCGAAAGAGAAAGAAATCAAAGAACTGCTGAAATTGGGTGGTCTGCCAACTTCAGGTCAGATTACATTATTCGATGGTCGTACTGGCGAGCGCTTTGAGCGCCAAGTAACTGTTGGCTACATGTATATGCTGAAACTGAACCACTTGGTTGACGATAAGATGCACGCCCGTTCAACAGGTTCTTATAGCTTGGTTACTCAGCAACCGCTGGGTGGTAAAGCGCAGTTCGGTGGTCAGCGTTTCGGGGAGATGGAAGTGTGGGCACTGGAAGCATACGGTGCAGCCTATACTCTTCAAGAAATGCTTACAGTTAAATCGGATGACGTTAACGGCCGTACGAAGATGTATAAAAACATCGTCGATGGCAGCCATCAGATGGAACCTGGTATGCCGGAATCTTTCAACGTATTACTGAAAGAAATTCGCTCACTGGGTATCAACATCGAGCTGGAAGACGAGTAATTCGTTTTATGCCGGAAAGCTTGCTTTCCGGCACATGTAAGCACTGGGATTTGGGGAGAGTGTCTTTGAACACTCACCTGACAGGTCTAACTCCGACAGGAGCATTTTGTGAAAGACTTAATAAAGTTTCTGAAAGCGCAAACCAAGACCGAAGAGTTTGATGCTATCAAGATTGCTCTGGCATCACCTGATATGATCCGTTCATGGTCATTCGGTGAAGTTAAAAAGCCAGAAACCATTAACTACCGTACGTTCAAACCTGAGCGTGACGGTCTTTTCTGTGCGCGTATTTTCGGGCCAGTAAAAGACTACGAATGTCTGTGCGGTAAGTACAAACGTTTAAAACACCGTGGTGTGATTTGTGAGAAGTGTGGCGTTGAAGTTACACAGACCAAAGTCCGTCGTGAGCGCATGGGTCACATTGAACTTGCATCTCCGACTGCACACATTTGGTTCTTAAAATCACTGCCATCCCGTATCGGCTTGCTGCTTGATATGCCACTGCGTGATATCGAACGCGTTCTGTACTTTGAATCATATGTAGTTGTTGAAGGCGGTATGACTAGCCTTGAGCGTGCACAGATTCTGACAGAAGAGCAATACTTAGATGCGCTGGAAGAGTTCGGTGACGAATTTGATGCGAAAATGGGTGCGGAAGCAATCCAAGGCCTGCTGAAAAACCTCGATCTTGAGAACGAGTGTGAAACGCTGCGCGAAGAGTTAAACGAAACTAACTCTGAAACTAAGCGTAAGAAGCTGACTAAGCGTATCAAACTGCTAGAAGCATTTATCCAATCTGGTAACAAGCCAGAGTGGATGATCTTAAACGTATTACCTGTATTACCACCGGATCTGCGTCCATTAGTTCCACTCGATGGTGGTCGTTTCGCAACATCAGATCTAAACGATCTGTATCGTCGCGTAATCAACCGTAATAACCGTCTGAAACGCCTCCTGGATCTGGCTGCGCCAGACATCATCGTACGTAACGAAAAACGTATGTTGCAAGAAGCGGTTGACGCCCTGTTAGATAACGGTCGTCGTGGTCGCGCAATCACAGGTTCTAACAAACGTCCTCTGAAATCTTTGGCAGATATGATCAAAGGTAAACAAGGTCGTTTCCGTCAGAACTTACTTGGTAAGCGTGTTGACTACTCAGGTCGTTCTGTTATCACCGTAGGTCCATACCTGCGTCTGCATCAGTGCGGTCTACCTAAGAAAATGGCTCTTGAGTTATTCAAACCATTTATCTATGGCAAATTAGAATTACGTGGTCTGGCAACAACCATCAAAGCTGCGAAGAAAATGGTTGAGCGCGAAGAAGCGGTTGTTTGGGATATCTTGGATGAAGTTATCCGTGAACACCCAGTTATGCTGAACCGTGCACCAACACTTCACCGTCTGGGTATCCAAGCTTTCGAACCTATTCTTATCGAAGGTAAAGCTATCCAATTGCATCCACTCGTTTGTGCGGCATATAACGCCGACTTCGATGGAGACCAAATGGCGGTACACGTTCCTCTGACTCTGGAAGCTCAGTTAGAAGCACGTGCGTTGATGATGTCAACCAACAACATCCTGTCACCTGCAAGTGGTGAGCCTATCATCGTTCCTTCACAGGACGTTGTATTGGGTCTTTACTACATGACACGTGACTGCGTAAACGCGAAAGGCGAGGGCATGGTATTAGCCGGTCCTAAAGAAGCTGAGCGTGTTTACCGTTCAGGTCATGCGTCACTGCATGCCCGCGTTAAAGTCCGTATCACTGAAGAAGTAAAAGATTCGGAAGGTAACATCACAATCAACACGGGCTTAGTTGACACTACTGTTGGTCGTGCAATTTTATGGATGATCGTACCGAAAGGTCTGCCTTACGAATTGGTTAACCAAGCGTTAGGTAAAAAAGCGATCTCTAAAATGCTGAACACCTGTTACCGTGTTCTGGGCCTGAAGCCTACTGTTATTTTTGCTGACCAAATCATGTATACCGGTTTTGCCTATGCGGCACGTTCTGGTGCATCAGTTGGTATCGATGATATGGTTATTCCAGAGAAAAAAGCTGGAATTATCGCCGAAGCAGAAGCTGAAGTTGCAGAAATTCAGGAACAGTTCCAGTCTGGTCTGGTTACAGCAGGCGAACGTTACAACAAAGTTATCGATATCTGGGCAGCGGCAAACGAACGTGTTGCTAAAGCGATGATGGAAAACTTATCGACTGAAGCGGTTATTAACCGTGATGGCGTCGAAGAACAACAAGTTTCTTTCAACAGTATCTTTATGATGGCCGACTCCGGTGCTCGTGGTTCTGCAGCTCAGATTCGTCAGCTAGCCGGTATGCGTGGTCTGATGGCTAAGCCAGATGGCTCAATCATCGAAACACCAATCACGGCAAACTTCCGTGAAGGTCTGAACGTTCTCCAGTACTTTATTTCTACGCACGGTGCGCGTAAAGGTCTTGCCGATACCGCATTGAAAACAGCGAACTCCGGTTATCTGACTCGTCGTTTAGTTGACGTTGCGCAGGACTTGGTGGTAACTGAAGACGACTGTGGAACTCACGAAGGTATCCTGATGACTCCGGTTATCGAGGGTGGCGACGTTAAAGAACCACTGCGTGAGCGTGTACTGGGTCGTGTGACTGCAGAAGATATTCTGATCCCAGGAACTGCGGACATTCTAGTTCCACGTAATACATTACTGCACGAAA
This sequence comes from Providencia sp. PROV255, assembly GCF_028478065.1. Taxonomy (NCBI): domain Bacteria; kingdom Pseudomonadati; phylum Pseudomonadota; class Gammaproteobacteria; order Enterobacterales; family Morganellaceae; genus Providencia; species Providencia sp. PROV255. The sequence goes on from NZ_JAMPMI010000027.1 coordinate 11,306, forward strand.
AACTGTGTGACCTGTTAGAAGCTAACTCAGTCGACAGCGTTAAAGTTCGTTCAGTTGTAAGTTGTGAAACTGACTTCGGTGTGTGTGCTCACTGTTATGGTCGTGACCTTGCTCGTGGTCATATCATCAACAAAGGTGAAGCTATCGGGGTTATCGCGGCACAGTCAATCGGTGAGCCGGGTACACAGTTAACGATGCGTACGTTCCACATCGGGGGTGCGGCATCTCGTGCAGCGGCAGAATCTAGCATTCAAGTCCGTAACACAGGTACTCTGAAACTGGTTAACGCAAAATTCGTTACGAACTCAGAAGGTAAACTGGTTATTACTTCACGTAATACAGAGCTGCGTCTGATTGACGAATTCGGTCGTACTAAAGAAAGCTATAAAGTCCCTTACGGTGCGCACTTGACGAAAGGCGATGGCGATGCAGTAACGGGCGGTGAAACTGTTGCGAACTGGGATCCACATACCATGCCAGTCGTCAGTGAAGTATCGGGTATTATCAGCTTCTCTGACATGCTTGATGGTCAAACAATGACGCGTCAGACTGATGAATTAACCGGTCTGTCTTCAATCGTTGTTCTGGATACTGCGGAACGTACCAGTGGTGGTAAAGACCTACGTCCTGCTTTACGTGTTATTGACGCAAATGGTAACGACGTTCTTATACCTAACACAGACATGCCTGCTCAGTACTTCTTACCGGGTAAAGCAATTGTTCAGTTAGATGATGGCATCGCAATCAATGTCGGTGATACCTTAGCGCGTATTCCACAAGAATCTGTGGGTACTAAAGATATCACGGGTGGTCTGCCACGCGTAGCTGACTTGTTCGAAGCACGTCGTCCGAAAGAGCCTGCAATCTTGGCTGAAATCAGCGGTATTATCTCGTTTGGTAAAGAAACCAAAGGGAAGCGTCGTCTGGTTATCACACCATTAGATGGTAGCGATCCGTACGAAGAGATGATCCCTAAATGGCGTCAGCTTAACGTGTTCGAAGGTGAGATCGTTGAACGTGGTGACGTGGTTTCCGATGGTCCAGAATCTCCACACGATATTCTGCGTTTGCGTGGTGTCCATGCTGTTACGCGTTATATCACTAACGAGGTTCAGGAAGTTTACCGCTTACAAGGCGTTAAGATTAACGATAAACACATTGAAGTTATCGTTCGTCAGATGCTGCGTAAAGTCACTATCGCGGATGCAGGAAGTTCTGAATTCCTCGAAGGTGAACAAGTCGAGTACTCACGTGTTAAAGTTTCTAACCGTAAACTGGAACAAGAAGGCAAAATTCCAGCGAACTTTGCTCGTGACCTGTTGGGTATTACTAAGGCATCTCTGGCAACAGAATCCTTTATCTCAGCAGCATCGTTCCAAGAAACGACACGCGTACTGACTGAAGCAGCAGTTGCAGGTAAACGTGATGAACTGCGCGGTCTGAAAGAAAACGTAATTGTTGGACGTCTGATCCCAGCAGGTACTGGTTTTGCGTATCACCAAGACCGTATCCGCCGCCGTCATCTGAACGATGTTGTGGATGCACCACAAGTCAGTGCAGATGAAGCAACAGCGAACTTAGCTGAGCTGTTAAATGCAGGTTTCAGCAGCGACAACCAGAACTAATTTCTGATTTCACTGCAAAATTCCTGACAGAAGCCAGTACCGAAAGGTACTGGCTTTTTTATATCTAATAAAATGATAAATTGATTTTTATTTTTCTAATTTGAATTCATCAATAAATCCTTTTATTTCTTAAATTTATCTGAATATGTAATACGTATTTCTATTTTTAAAATATATCGGCCAGTGAAAAAACGTAATAATAATTTTCCGGGTTAAAAATTAAACGGTAATAAAAATAATAATACAAAAATCACTTTCAAATTATTTAATAGGAATAAATAAAAGGAATATACGATGGATAAAAAAAAGACAAATGAACAGGTAGATACAAATCAAGCCAGCCTTTCGGCTTATCATGGTTTATTATCAAATTCATTAGGGGTAATGAATACATCTCAGATAGTCACTGGGAACGGACAAATTGCGTTAGATTTAGTTGTTGTTATCGACACCAGTGGTTCAATGGCTGATGAAGCAGGGGATTTAAGTAAACAGATTGATGCGACGATTGAAGCGGCATCAGCAAAATGTCCATCGCATCTTCGTGCCACATTTTTAGGTATTGAAGGAACTTGGGCAAACACTAAGTTTGATCAATCTGCCAGTGAATATTTAATTAAGATCGGTGCGAACGAAAGGGATCTACAAGCTAGATTGCCATTTAAAGAATCTGATGGGCAAGACCATGCTGGAAATAAAGAAGATTTATGTCGTGCTGTTATTGATATTAGTAAACACTTTGATTGGCGAGATGATGCGCGTAGGGCTATTTTTGTGCTGGGTGATGAAGGGATGGAAGGTGGTGGCGGAATTCTTACTCGTGCTGCAATTGCAAAAAATAATGAAGCCATATCTGTCGCTCAAGAAAGAGGAATTAAGGTGTATACCTACCAAGGTACACCGGATGATAGCCCAACAAATCTAGATCGTTTTCCGACTCTTGCTGATAGAGATAACGTGACGAGGGAGTATGAACGACTAGCCAAAGAAACCGACGGACGTGCGTACATTTACACCACAGGGATTGCAAATTTTTCCTTGGTTTTACAGGAAATATTGTGTGACAGCTTAACACCACCAGTAAAACCAGATAAAGGTTTATTAAATTGTGATGCGGTGTGTGACAACTTGCCATTAATTATCAATACAGTAAATACATTGTCCGATATCATCAATAAAACTATCAACTCTTGTTGCCCAATAGACTCAGATACGAAACATGATGATTCATGCCAGTGTAAACATTAATATTGTGTTATGAAAATAAAAGCGGGAAAAGATTCCCGCTTTGTAATTATTACTGGTAAGTTTCGTGATTAATAAAAAATACCAATAATTGCACAGTGCGCGACAAACCCGACCATCAATGGCACAGCGGTTCGTTTCACGACATCAAAAGGTTGCAGTTTTGCCCCACTCGATACGGCAATAATAACTCCCGCGACGGGGGACATACCTCGACCCATGTGTGAAGCTTGTTGCATTGGTAGGATCATGGCGATTGGGTTAGCGCCCATGCTATGCGCGATTTGTGGAATTAACTCAACGAATGCAAGGAATGGTGCATTACCTGAACCCATAATAATGGCTGCTGCAAGGGTCACTAATGCAAATACAATCGCCATGGCAAATGGTGGCAAGCCGACGGACTCAGCGCCTAAAATCAGTTGGTCAATTGCTCCACTGACTTTAATACCATGAGCGAATACACCAGCAGCAACCAATAAGCCAACTACATTACTGAATGCATGACCCATACCATTTAAAAATGTTTGGAAGCCATTACAAACCGTTTTGAAATTACGTACGCGAAGTGTTTCAATCACCATACAAATTGCCATCGCAATCAGTACGATAGTCACAACATCTAAGTGAATACCGGAAAAGAACAAATTGGATGTTCCTACTGCCATAATAATGGGTAACATAGGAAGAATTGCATAATATCCAGGAACGGACTTAGTCGTTTCCTCTTTTTCATGGGACTGAACAGCTTTACCAATTTCAGGTACGAAACCTTGCTTACGGTCACAATGACGTTGCCAGAAAATATGGGTAATACCGACCACCAATACAGTGGCTAACGCGGCAGGGCCTTGATAGTAAAGTACATATTCAACAACAGACATATCGACAGCTTTTGCGCCACGGATAGCATCAATTGCCGTTGGAGTATAGGCCACACCAAGGGATGTAGCGATAACCCCAGCCGCAGAAGCAGGTGATAATCCCAAACCAATCATAATGGGGAACATGGTACCCATTAACAATACCGCTAAGCCCGTTGCTGATGGAATGGCTAATTGCAAGATACTCGCCAACAAGAAAGAGAAAAATAGTAGTACATAAGGTGAACGCATATTTTTCAGTGGCTTGGTTGCAACACGTACTACCGCTTCATTGGCACCGATATGGTCCATATAGTGCGCAAAACCCATCAATGCCATGATCATTAAACCGAGATCTGCTGCACGACTACTGAATAAATCTCGCATGACTTCAAATGGATCGAGCCAAGTGATACCGGTGGTGGCGACATTTTTAGGGAGGATAGGCCCCCAGCCAAGGGCTAGGGTGAATATCATCAATACTAAGCCAGCAATTAATAATACCGGCTCAGCTTTGTATCCCTTCAAAATAAACCGCGCAACCAAAACAACGATAATCAGAACCGTTAGAATTGGGATCATGCTTTAGCTCCTGGTTTGAAGCGTTCAGCGGTGATTTGTACCACTTGTTTTAATACATCGCTGGCGGCATGTAGGGATTTAACAGGTAGATATTCATAGATTGAATGGAAGTTATGTGCACCTGTGAAGATGTTAGGGCAAGGTAATCCATTTTGTGATAATGCGGCTCCATCATAGCCACCACGCATAGGAATGACTTTTGGTGTAATACCACAAGCTTGGTAGGCGTCAACAGCAATATCAATAGGGTAACGGTTATCACCTTGTAGGCTGTTGTAAACGTTAGAATAGCGATCTGATAGCTTGCAAACAACACTTTCGCTGCCCCAGAGACTTTCACAGCTTTCTGCTAATTGTTTTAAGAAAGCCATACGTTTGCGATAGCCGTCTTCGGTAAAATCGCGAATGTCCATTTTTAACACGGTACGAGCGCTATTACCTGACATTTGTTTCACCCAATAATAGCCTTCGCGACCATCTGTATATTCAGGGGCTTCACCGCCGGGTAACATGGCAATAAATTTTTGCGCCATTAATAATGAATTAACGAGTTTGCCTTTCGCAGACATTGGATGAGCTGATTTACCCGTAAAGATGATTTCGGCATCACCCGCATTCCAGTTTTCATACACAAGTTCACCAATACCGCAGCAGTCTAAGGTGTAAGCAAAATCTGCTCCAAACTCTTTAACATCAAAAACTTTTGCGCCACGGAGGCCTTGTTCTTCGTCCGGAACAAAACCAATTTTAATGGTTCCGTGCTTGATTTCTGGGTTTTGCTTAAAGTATTGCAGCATATCCATGATAGAGGCAATTGCCGCTTTATCGTCAGCACCTAATAGGCTGGTTCCATCAGTGACAATAATGTCATCACCAATGTAGTTCACCAATTCAGGGAATTCACTCTTACGTAGATAAATATTAAGCTCTTTATTCATGCATAAATCTTCACCGGTGTATGGCAAGATTTGCGCCTTAGTATCATTAGTTTGTTCTGCACTAGTGTCTAAGTGGCCGAAGAAAGCGACGGTTGGGACATCATAATCAAGGTTGGAAGGTAACGTTGCGGTGACAATGGCAGTGTCACGCAGTTTAATGTCTTCAACGCCCAGAGCCTCGAGCTCCTGAACCAATTGTTTCGCAAGGACACGTTGCCCTTCTGAGGATGGCATAATCCCTGCCGCGCCCTTTTCCCTATCAGTGGTGGTGTTAATTTTGGTGTAAGAAATAAATCGCTCAACAATATTCATTCTTTTAATTCCCCAGCATCTTATAAAATGCGTTTTACATTAGTTATATCTGTGACTGTAATTTCATTTCACAGTATTATTCTTGTATCACAACTGAAGATATTCTGAATATCAGACCTGTTGAATTTTTCTAAGAAATGCTAGTGGGAATATAAAATTGATAATTAATAGTGGCATTATTCGCATAATGAATTAAAATGAGCGACTTTATTCCTATCTTATTTTGCATTGTTAAATTATTGATATTGATACGTGATAATATTCTTTCACGATGTATATTTTATTTAACACCTAGTATTAAACTCACTCTATCTTAAATTTAATTAATATATATTGTTGTTGGGTAACTAAAAGATAATTTATTCTAAAAATAAAAACAATTTTAATTTAACAATATTAATAGAAAAATAGATGGAATGAATGCTTAAAATCATATTTTGACATTTTATTTCTTTATCTTTCATTTAGATAATTGAATAAATTTTATAATGCCCCTTATATTGGTTGATTTTTATAGGATAGTGATACAAAATTTTTTTGTATTGTTTCACATTGCCTCTATCCATCCTTCTTTGAAAGTAAATGAAAATTTAATGTCGATTGTTTAACTACCACTTGCTATGTAATTTCAAAGCAAAATTCTACTTTTGTGCTCAGTATCTCTGAATTGTTTATTTTTATTAAAAATCATTTGATTATGGTTGTTTTTGCTAAGTTGTCATCATTTTTTTACTGTGAGGTAATCGACTTGTTTTCGATGAATTGCTTACTTTTTGTGATCTCTACTTGAATTTTGGTATCTTCGATCACTTACTTTTTGATCTTATGTAAAAGTATAAATAATATGTATTAACCAAAAACGAAATAAAACGTAAACAAAAAGAGGATGAAGCAATGACTGTTTCGCGCAGAACCTTTATAAAAGGATTAGCAGCCAGCGGTGCAGCAATGTCGGTTTCTAGTCCCATTTTAGCCAGTGATGGAAAACCTTCAAATATTAAGCCTTATCGGCCCGATAACTCCCCTAACTTATTGATAGTATTCCCCGATGAGATGCGTGCCCATGCGTTACAATTTATGGGAGAAGACCCGTCAATTACCCCTAATTTAAATAAGTTTGCCAAACAATCAAAAGTCATGACACAAATGGCATCCAATTACCCACTATGTTCTCCATTTCGTGGCATGTTTATGACTGGGCAATATCCTGTACGTAACGGTATTACAGGCAACGCACACGATTATGGTGGGAAGGTAGGGATTGATTTATCACCTTACGCTAATTGTTGGTCTGATGTTTTGAAATCATTGGATTACAGCACGGGTTATATTGGTAAATGGCATTTGGATGCGCCATATGCACCTTTCATTGAAAGCTATAACAATCCGATGGAAGGGCGTTATTGGAATGAATGGGCAGCACCAAACCGCCGCCATGGCTTTGATTTTTGGTACTCCTATGGCACATATGATTTGCATATGAAACCGATGTATTGGGCCAATAATACACCACGAGAAAAACCTATTTATATCGACCAATGGGGACCAGAGCACGAAGCGGATATGGCCATAAAATTCTTACAGAATAAAAATGGACAATACCGTGATAATACTAAGCCATTTGCGCTGGTTGTTTCAATGAACCCTCCGCATTCACCGTATGACCAAGTCCCACAAAAATATCTTGATGTCTATAAAGGGAAAACCTCGCAAGAGTTAAATACTCGCCCAAACGTTAAATGGGATGTGGAATACCAAGAAGGTTATGGTCCTCAATATTTTAAAGAATATCTGGCGATGGTAAACGGCGTCGATGAACAATTTGGGCGTATCGTTGATGAACTTGAAAAACAGGGACTTGCTGATAATACATTGGTCGTTTTCTTCTCTGATCATGGTAGTTGTCTTGGTGCAAATGGGCAGCCGACAAAAAATAACCCTTATGATGAATCAATGCGTGTTCCGATGATGTTTCGGTTACCGGGTAAAATTAAACCGGGGCAAGATGATGCATTAATGTCAGCACCGGATATCTACCCAACGATTCTAGGTTTATTAGGATTAGAGCAATGGATTCCCGGCTCAGTTGAAGGAAGTAATTTAGCTGAGCGAGTGGTTACTGGTGAGGGGGATGTTGCCAATTCTCAACTTTACTTATTCATTCCGTATGGTGAACCTTCGTTTGGTAAACGCGGTGTGAGAACGAAAACTCATACACTGGTTATTGATCGCCAAGATGGACAGCCACTGAAATATACGCTTTATGATAATGTGAATGACCCTTATCAAATGAAAAATGTGGCAGATGAAAACAAGCCAATTATTGATAAATTAATTAAAGATGAGCTCATACCGTGGTTAGAAAAAACCGGTGATTCTTGGAGACCAACAGAGTTTATTACGGCAACAACAAATAAATTAAATAAGAAAGTCTCAGCGTGTGAAGTTAAATAAATTATTTTTTGCCGCCTAATTAATTAGGCGGTAATAACTAAAAATAATGAAAATATTATTCTCTAATAAAACAGGGAATCACTATCCTCGTGCTTAAATAGCACACAGCTTTGGAATAAAGATAATGAAAAGATTAATTATTGCTAGTGCAGTGTTATTTGCAATTTCATCACAATCTGCTCTCGCAAATAACTATAAAACAACAATTGAATACCGTCACCAATATTTAGATGCATCAGGGAAAAGTGGAGATAGAATTAAAGCTTTCTTGGATACAGGAAAAAATATTGGATTTGAACTCGATGCACGTTATGGGAATAAAGATGGTGCCTATGATGCAATGAAAATTGATGGTTCAGAATTTTCAGCTTTTTATTATACAAAGTTGAACCCAAATTTAGTGGGACTTATCGGTGCTTCTCTTGATTTTGATAAATTAGGTTTAGTTTATGTGCCTTATGTCCGTTTAAATTATACATTCGATAATGGTATTCGTTTGCAAGGCCGTTATAAATGGAAAGTATGGGATTATGGTCAAGCTGGGGAAAACGGCAGTAATTACCATTCTAAAATCCAGGAGTTTGATAGCTGGATAGGTTACAAATGGGGTAACTTAGACCTGCAATATCAGTTAGATTTAATGTGGGAAATGGCTGACAACGCTCAACCTCTTTATAATGATAAGAAATTCGATTATCAACACAACGTTCGCCTTCGTTATGACATTAAAGCGGATGATGGTGCTTTATGGCGCCCATTTGTTGAAGTGGGTAATGTGAAAGAAAATAGGTTTTCAAGTGACCGCCAAACACGTTTCCGTGTAGGTATTCAATATACTTGGTAATATCGTTTTTTATTAAATATACCCACGAATCATCGCGGGTGAGGTTGTTGACAAAGCGGGATAAAAGCGTGGTTTTTCCCGCTTTGTATTATCAGCTGAAAATCAATAAATTGATTTTCCTAGTTTATTTTCAAAACCTATTAGACTTGCCGCCAAACACAATATGTTTGTCGGCAGCCTGACCCACGAATCATCGTGGGTTTTTTTATTGCCTATTTTTAAAGTGAAGGGATGAATAAATACGGAAAAAAAGCAAGAAAAATGGCCAATAAATTGGCCAAAAAGAAAGTAATGAAATGACAACTTGAGCAATGGTAAATCGGGTTGTAATGAATTAAATTTTGAGTTGAATAACTTCACTTGCTGCTAACAAATAGGCTCCTGCCCCATAATCCATATTATGTTCATACTTGACATCTCGTGGATTGAACGCCGGAAGCTGCACCCAACCTAACATGCCATTAGGGTGAATACAGTTTTGTAGTGCACGCCATGATTTTTCGAGTAAAGGCAGATAACGCATTTCTTCCAGTAAACCTTGGTTTAATCCCCATGCTAAGCCATAGCAAAATAATGCGGTGGCGCTACTTTCGGGAGCGGGGAAGCTTTGCGGGTCAAGTAAACTGGTACGCCAGAAGCCATCTTCTTGCTGGTATTGAATGACAGTTTCCATTAGCTCCGTAAATAAATTTACATATTGCTGGCGGGCAGGGAAATCATTAGGTAAAGATTGTAAGATACGAGGGATAGACGCAATGACCCAACCAATGCCTCGACTCCAAAATACTTTTTCACCATTTTTTTCACGCAATTCACCACCTTTACCATCAGGAATATAACGATAATCGCGATAAATTAAGCCAGTTTCAGGATCACGCAAATGTTCTATCGCATCCCAATAAGCGGTATGCATGTAATCGAAATAGCGACCGTCATTCATTTTAGTTGATAATGCAGCAAAAGCTGGAGGGGCCATGAAAAGTGCATCACACCACCACCAGTCCTCTCGACCTGGTTTTGGCTCTGCTAACATAAGGTTGAATGCGTTAATAGTGGGTTCAAGGACTTCTGGATGATCAAATTGTGAACTCACAGCTAAATAGGCTTGGGTGCAGACGTGGTCATCGGCAAAACGCGGGTTAGGCCCTGTACGAAATCCTGTATGTAATGTGTAATCCAATACACCAGCGAGATATTCGTTATCCTGTGTTGCTTGCCATGCAGCAGCAACACAAGACCACAGAACACCACGTTCCCAGTCTGTATCTTTGATAAAACGGGTTTTGCCACTACGACGAAGTACACTGCGTACTTGGTTTTTTGATTGATAACGATAAACTCGTTTCATATCATCTAAAACCGTATTACGTTGTAATGGTTTTGGTAATGATGATTGTTCCATTATTTTCTCCTGATGGATTAGCGAGCTAACCAGCCACCATCAACAGCAATGGTATAACCATTAATATAGTCGCTTGCTTTGGAGGCTAAAAAGATGGCTGGTCCTGCTAAATCCTCAGGTGTTCCCCAACGACCTGCAGGAATGCGCTCTAAGATAGCCGCGTTGCGGTCTGCATCTGCGCGTAGTGCTGCTGTGTTGTCTGTTGCCATGTAACCTGGGGCGATTGCATTCACATTAATGTTGTATTGGGAAAGCTCAGTAGCAAGAGCACGAGTGAGCCCCATGACAGCTGACTTGCTTGCTGTGTAAGATGGAACCCGAATACCACCTTGGAATGAAAGCATTGATGCAATATTAATAATTTTCCCGCCATTACCTTGCTTCACGAATTGGCGTGCAACACGTTGAGATAAAAAGAATAAGGTTTTTTGATTAATATTAATCACATCGTCCCAATCTTTTTCACTAAACTCTAATAAGTCTTCACGGCGAATAATACCCGCATTATTGACAAGGATATCAACATGGCCCATAGCGGATACCGCATCATCAACTAAAGTTTGTAACCCGTCTTGTTCCATTAAATTCATGATAATATAGTGAAATTTACGGCCTAAAGCTTCAACTTGAGTACGTGTTTCAGGGGCATCTTGAATACCAACCCCGACAATATCCGCGCCTGCTTGGGCTAAACCAATTGCCATCCCTTGACCTAAACCGGTATTACATCCAGTGACAATCGCAACTTTTCCTGTTAAATCAAATAAGTTCATCTGTGCCTCACTTACGATGTGGCAGTACTGCCACATCGTTTTTTATTATGTTAAAAAGATAAAAGGTTATTTCAGATCTTTCATCGCGACATGGTCCATATCGTGGAATACCTGGTTTTCCCCAACCATTCCCCATATAAATGTATAAGCCGCGGTTCCCACTCCTGAGTGAATAGACCAGCTTGGACTAATGACGGCTTGTTCATTACGAACAACAATATGGCGGGTTTCCGAAGGCTCACCCATATAATGGAAAACAACGTTGTCTTCTTGCATATTGAAATACAGATACACTTCCATACGGCGCTCATGGGTATGGCATGGCATGGTATTCCATAAGCTACCGGGTTCGAGTACTGTCATGCCCATTGATAATTGGCAGGTTGGTAAAATAGATGGGTGTAAGAATTTATAAATGGTTCGAACGTTACAATTTTCAACATTACCCAATTTTTCTGGTGAAGCTTGTTCGATAGTAATTTTGCGTGTTGGATAGGTATGGTGTGCAGGAGCACTGTTCATGTAAAAACGTGCAGGGGTAATGGCATCCTTACTGATAAACTCGACAGATTTAGCACCCATACCAATATAAATAGCTTCTTTTGGTGCGATATCATAAGTTTCGCTGTCAACGATAACTTGACCAGCCCCCCCAATATTAATTGCACCCAGTTCTCGACGCTCAAGAAAGAACTCAACGCCTAATGCTTTTCCTGCCATAAGAGCGAGTGGCTTTTGTGTTGGAACAATGCCGCCCACAATGATGCGGTCGATATGGCTATAAGTGAGATTCATTTCCCCTTCACGGAACAAGTTCTCGATCAGGAACTGTTTGCGTAAGCCTTCAGTATCAAGTGTTTTTGCATGCTCGCTGTGAATTGGTTGACGAATTTCCATTATAAATACCTCATGATTTACTGATAGGTAACCAACCTTAATGGTCGGTATCCCCGAATACAGAGTGAACGTGTTCACCTCTGATGAATGTGTCTGTTAGATAAAAATTATTATCAACAACGGCAAAATTAGCTTGAGCCCCAACTCGGATGTAGCCAAATTGGTCATCAATTCCAAGGTATTGAGCGGGGACCGATGTGGCCATTTGTACAGCTTCCCACTCAGGAACATGAGCGAGTTGCACCATATTGCGCAATGCGTTATCAAGGCTACATGTACTGCCCGCAAGAGAGCCATCGGCTGTGCGAGCTTGCCCTTGCGTAACTTTTACCGTTTGTGCCCCAAGGGCATAATCACCATCTGGTAGGCCGCCAGCTCGCATACAATCTGTGATTAAAGCGAGCCGCTGATAACCTTTCATTCGATACGCTAGCTGCATCATGACGGGATGAACATGAATGCCATCGGCAATCAGTTCCGCAAGAACATCGTGGTACAACACTGCGCCACAGCAACCGGGTTCTCTATGGTGTAAACCGGTCATCCCGTTATAAAGATGCACACCACAATCTGCTCCTTGGGAAAATGCAAGACTGGTTTGCATGAAATCGGCGGCGGTATGTGCAACACTGGTTTTAATACCGTGTTGTACTAACCAATCAATAGCCTCAATGGCGCCTTCAGCTTCAGGTGCAACTGCAACACGCAAAAGTGTGTGATTAGCACATTGCATAAGGTCTTCTAATTCATGAATGGTCGGCGATTTTAAGTACTTAACAGGATGTGAGCCTCGATGACGTTCAGTGAAGTAAGGGCCTTCTAAAAAACTGCCGACTAATTGGGCTCCTGATGTTTGCGGCTTGGTGATAAATTCACACACTTGGGTGAGTGCGCGTTTAATATCATTCATTGGTGCGGTGACGGTGGTTCCCACCCAAGCCACAACGCCGGTTTTGACTAATGCATCAGCAATGGTTTGCAACCCTTGTTGGCTTGCATCCATGACATCTGCACCAGCACGCCCATGAATATGGATATCAACAAACCCCGGCAGTAAGGAGCGGTCTTCAAGACGGATAACAGGGCAGTGTTCGGGAGCAGTATCCGTAATTTCCTGTATAACACCGTTGCACACTCGAACATACTGCTGATAGCGAATTCCTTCAGGAGTAAAGGTGCGATCCGCTAAAATGGCGTATTGCTGTTTCATAGGCCATCTTCTTCAAATTCAGGCTCTGATATCATAGCCAGCTGCTGACGTAGGTCTTGGATACTGCTAGTACCAATATCCTGTAAGATAGAAAGAAGTTCTTTCGCATCAACGCCTTCACGTTCCAATGCCGCATTGACGATCATCGGCAAATTAACTCCAGCTAAAACTTCAACGGATTTATCTTCCATCATAATTGCCATAGCGCGGTTACAAGGGGTTCCACCAGGAAGGTCGGTAAGAAAAAGTACTTGTTCACAATTCATGGCGTCAATTGCTGCTCGCATTTGTTGTTCCAATTCGTCGGGAGAAAGGGTTTCAACAAAATCAATAAACACCATATTTTCCTGTTCACCTGCGATGGCTTTGACGGCGGAAGCCATACCGCTCGCAAAATTAATGTGCCCAGAAACAATCAAACCAATCATTTATAACTCCTTGCTGGTGGGTAACTTGGCTACCCACCTAAAAACAATTTAATACGATTTTGTTACATCACACCAAGTACATGGCCAATAACACCGAAGGCTAAGACAGAGAAGATAAGTACTGGCGGTTTTGCCCAAAAGCCTGTCCCTTTCACCATTTTGAACATCAAAAAGACAAGACACAGAGGGAGTAAGTTAGGCATGATTTTGTCAAACAAGGCGGTTTGTAGTTCGACCACTTTGCCACCCACCTCGACAGCAGCGGTGGTTTGTACTTTTATGAAGGTGGCGGAAAGCGCCCCGATGACAAAAATCCCCATGATGTTGGCGGCTTTAGCGAGTTTTTCTGTTGCATCGCTCATGTTAACCATCGCTGCAGTACCTGCACGATATCCCATGAACATCAAACCGAAATAGACAAAAAAGTGAACAATTTGGTACAAAAAGAAGAAAACGAATGGGCCGGCAATTGAGCCTTCCATTGCGATAGATGCACCTAATGCTAAAGTCAGTGGCATCAGTGTCATATGGTCGATAGCATCGCCAATTCCACCTGTTGGGCCCATGCCTGCCACTTTCATGACGTTGACCGTAGAAGGTTTCTCTTTGTTTTCTTCCATGGCAACGGCAGTACCAAGTAAGAAAGTAAATAATTTTGGACTCGCATTGAAAAACTGTAAGTGATTTTTCAGTGCGGTTGCATAATCGCGTTTGTTATTACCATGAATTTTGCGTAGGGCTGGGATGATGGAGAATGCAAAGCCACCTCCTTGCATACGTTCAAAGTTAAAGTTACCTTCCATAAATAGCCCACGAAAAGCACAGCGCCATAGATCGCCTTTTGTGATGACTTTGCGGACAGTGGTATCTTGATATTCATCAACGCCATCAACGTAGGATTCCACAGGTAAGTTTTTTGTTTCTACTGTTGTTTTGTTATCAGATACCATCTTCAAAATCCTCATTTTGTTGTGAGTTATTCTTGTTGTTGTTACCGCTGAAGAAGTAATACAGAGCCGCCGCAGATGCGCCGAGTATTGCTACTGCCATAATTGGCAGTTTGAGATAAGTGGTCATAACGAAACCAACAAAGAACACACCCGCCACTTCTTTTGACCACATAATTTTCAACAACATCGCGAAGCCAATTGCTGGAACCATTTTCGCCCCAATACCTAAGCCTTCGAGGAGCACTTTTGGTGTATTTTCATCAATCCACTGTGCTGCGTGTTCACCGAAGTAAACCGTTACAAAGGCGACGATCGCGTAGAGTAAAGAACGAACGGTAATTGTGGCGACTAATAACCGAGAGATCCCCGCCGCATCGGCTTTTTCAGCGTAGCGGTCAGCTTTACCCATGGTGAACGCGGTAATAGCAAAAAAGCCGATAATGATCATTTGCATGAGAACGGCAATTGGCATACCAATCCCCATCGCTACCGCTGGTGATTGATTAGTCATAATGGCAAATGCAACGGCGGCGATAGTGCCTAAAGTAACATCAGGTGGCTGAGCTCCTGCATTTGGAACAAGCCCAAGCCAAGCTAATTCTAATGTTGCACCCGCAATTAAACCGACTTGCATATCACCCATAATCAGGCCGACAACAGGCCCTGTGATCAGTGGGCGGTGGATATTGAGTGCAACGTCATACTTATCTATACCGCAAAAGAAGGCCCATAAAGCCACAAGAGAAGCTTCATAAATCATAATAGTTTTCCTTAAACGCCTTAGTGTTAAGTTGTTATCTCAATCTGCTTATGCTTATGCTTATGCGAGAGTAAGAACATTAACGGGGGTTTGATCGGGAGTATTTTGAATCGTGCAAGCGACTCCTTTGTCGACAAGCCGACGAAATGCTTCTAAGTCGCGCTCATCCACAGACACTGTTTTGGTAATTTGGCGTTTTCCTTCATGGAAGTGCATATTGCCAACATTACAGTGAGTGATAGGAACGCCGCCTTCGACAAGGCGGGCAACATCTGTTGGGTTATTGCAAAGAATAAAGATTTTTTGACGAGGAGACGCTTTGTGAATGACATCGATAGTTTTTTCGATAGAGAAAAATCGGACGGCATATTCTCCACCCGCGGAGGCTTTCATTCCTGCTTGCATAAAAGCAGCATTAGGGCCATCCGCAGCATCATCATTAGCGACAAGAATTAAATTTGCTTCAGTGTGTTTACCCCAAGTGATTCGAATTTGCCCATGTAATAAACGCTCATCGATTCGGGTCCAGACAATATTTGGTGCGTGCATATAATTGCTCTCTTATTATTAGCTATATTTATCATTAAGAAGGCATGACGCCATCTTCTTGATATGAGAACGGGTAAATAGTGACACCTTGAACAACTCGATTAATTTCTCCGGTTGGAGATGGGTTATCCGGTGTATTCCCCAGTGCAATGGAACTATGGAATGCAAAGGCCTGCGCTAACATTAAATAAGGGAAAAATAGGGCTGAGTCTGAGCATTGCTCCATTTTTTTAATATAAACAAAACTTTCCTCTATTTGTGTGTCATCGGAAGAGGAGGTGACCGCGATCACTTTTGCTGAAGCATTATCGTGAATTACCTCTCTTAATAAGTCAGTTTCATACTGTCTAGTGTATTTATCGTTTGACAGAAACAGCACGATTAACGTTTCCTTATTGACGATAGATTTCGGTCCATGGCGAAAGCCTAACGGTGTGTCGAAGTTAGCAACGACCTTACCAGCTGTTAATTCCAACATTTTTAGAGCGGCTTCTTGTGCAAGACCTTGTAGGCCACCACTACCTAAATAAATGACTCGTTTAAATTTACCCGCGTATTCTTCCCGGATACGGTGGTTAAATTGAGTAAAAATGTCGTGATAATCGTAGAAATAAGGTTTAATTTCGTTTAAATAGAAGGATTCTGTTAAGAAAATACACAGTGCCGCCATCATCATGGATGAAAAGCTTGAAGTCATGGCTAATGAACGGTCATTTGACTCTTCAGGCATTAAAATGGCTAATGCATTGGTATTATTTTGGCAATAACGATATAGCTGTCCTTGCTCGTTACAGGTTAAAACTAAGTGGTAACATTGAGTGAGGCATTTTTCTGCCACATCGAGGGCGGCAACACTTTCGGGGCTATTGCCTGAGCGAGCAAAAGAAATTAGTAACGTTGGTACGTCTTCCGCTAAATATTCTTTTGGATCAGCGACTAAATCCGTGGTGGCAATGGCATCCACTCGGCGTTTTAAATGACCGGTGAGAACGGGGGCAAGAGCGCGGCCAGCGAAAGCCGATGTTCCAGCACCCGTCATGATAATGCGTGCGTCCGATGCCTGAAGCACTTTAGCTAAAAATGTATCAATTTCAGTACGTTGCTCTTGTATTAGCTGGTTTGTTTTTTCCCAGCATTCAGGTTGTTGCTCAATTTCTTTTGCTGTCCAGAATGCGTTTAGCTTTTCGAGCTCGGGTGTTTGATAGCTTAAATATTCCATGTCAAACCTCAGTGACTAAATTTACATGCATCGGCATATACCGAAAGTACGTCGCGAATTTTTGCAAAAATAAAGGATTTCGCTGAGCCATCGAGCATGCCTTCTCTTAATTGTTTGAATTGATGCGGCATGTATTGGCTTAAAAGTGGTAACGGGATTGGTTTTGAAGATAAGTTAGCCATCAGTATTTCTATGGCTTGGTTAATTTCTTTATCAGGCCAGTAATAACGAATACGGTCACTAAAGCTATAAACGCGAGCAAAAGCTTGCTGCTGGGCATTACCATGGTAGTATTTTTGCCAAAATTCGGGCTCACGACACATCAACTGTTCCATTTTCTCTTTTAAGTGAGAACACTGTTCTGCCGGGAACATTTCATTCTCAATTTCACATAGAGAATAGAGGGCTTCTCGCATAGCAAATGTTAAAGCCGGACCAACTTTTAAAATGGCAAAGTGGTCTTGAACGAGCTGCTTATAAGCATTAGGTGTTTGGTAATCGGTTGAGTGTGCTTCAAAAACGAGATGAGGGTAATCATCAACTACTTGACTTAATGCTTGTGCTTTTTCGGGTTGATAATCAATAATACCAGTATGATCAAATTCCACACCCGGTTGAACGACGAGGCCAATAACACGTGCCCAACAGTCACCGACACCTGCTTTTTCGAACGCTTTCGCATGGCAGTCTAAGGTTTTTCTCGCGGCTTGTGGGGCTGTGATTTCAACGCCTTCAAGCGCTTCAGTTGCTCCACCTGGTACGGGGACTTCAGTACCAATAACATACACGATATCGCTGTAACCAAATTTTTCTTTGGCGGTTTTTTCTGCAATAACAGCGAGTCGGGCGGCACGTTGTGCAACGATTTCATCCGAGAGTGGAACGGGGTCATCTGCGCAGGACATACTACAGTCAAGGTGGATTTTTTTGAACCCTGCGGCAACGTAATGTTCAATCAGAACATCGGCATTATCCATGGCATCAGCGGCCTTAAGCCCTTGCCAACGATTTGGGCCTAAATGGTCACCACCAAGAATTAACTTATTCAGAGGGAAATTGATTTTTTCTGCTTTTTCAATCACATAATTGAAAAAATCAGCCGGAGTCATACCCGTATAGCCACCAAATTGGTCAACTTGATTTGATGTGGCTTCAATTAAAAGAAAGGAATCATCATCCAGCGCTTGATGCAATGAAGCTTCAATAACAAATGGGTGGGCTGAGCAAACAGAATAAATACCATTCTGTTTACCAAGTTTATTTTGCTGAACAATCTTTTCTAAAGGATGCATTAATACTAACTCCACAATCAACACGGTTGTATTGTTAATGGAGTTAGCGAATTATTGCTCTTTATCGACGATGATTACTTCAATTTTATGGTTTTTCAACTCTTGGACATATTCATCAGGGATCCCAGAGTCTGTCACCAAAACATCAATATCAGCGAATTCACGGATCATATGACAACTGCGCTTACCAAATTTCGTAGAATCAGCAACCGCAATAACTGTTTCCGAGATTTCACACATTAACCGGTTAAGGCTAGCTTCCTGTTCATTGTGTGTCGTGATACCAACGCGTAAATCGAAACCATCAACCCCAAGAAAAACCTTGTCAAAACGATAATTTCTGAGGCTATTTTCTGCTTGTGAGCCAGAAAACGATAAAGCATTTTTGCGCAATGCGCCGCCAGTCATTAGTACATCAACGCCTGCGGCTGTTGCTAACTCCATTGCGACATCTAAACCGTTAGTCATGACAACGACGTTATCCCGCGACTTTAAGTGTGTCGCAATTTCTCGTGTCGTTGTCCCCGAGTCTAAAATGATCGTGTCGCCATCATTAATGAGCGCGGCGGCTGCTTTCCCTATTAATGTTTTTGTGCCCGCATTCTGTCCCCGTTTTTCGTGAATGCTTAGTTCAGCAATAAACCCAGTATTTGGAATTGCTGCCCCATGGGAGCGGACCACATAACCATTTTTTTCAAGAAAGCTTAAATCGCTACGGATGGTGACACTTGAAACTTTAAATATTTCGGCTAAATCTTCGACCCGTGCTTTACCTTGTTGGTTAATCATGTCGAGGATTTCCATGCGCCTTTCAACAGCCGCTTTCACTTTCATCTCCTTACGAAACCAAATGATTTTCTTTCATTTGATTTCGAATTAAGTTTACTACGCTAAAAAATACCGACAACGAAAAAAAACAAAACTTTTGATCTCTTTCACAAAGTTTCGATTTGTATGTTGTTTGCTTACGGATATTTTCAAATTTTAAATATCATATCTTCGAATAAGAAAGTATCCAATCAATAAAGTATCAATAATTGTACTTTTACTGAGCAAACTCGGTGTTTTGCATAAATATTAGCAATATTTGCAAAAAATTCGCGGAATATAAGCTCAAAAATCGGCATAAAGTGTGAAGGTGATATTTAAATTTCGAAAGGAAGAGAAGTTTCTTTAAATCAAAAACAAAAGTCAGCGGTTTACTGTATGTTATTTATACTCTCTTCAATTGTTCTAACTCAAACTACTTTCTTTCAAATTCTTTCATTTTGCTGTTTTGTGATTTCAATCTCTTTTGATTTTTCGTGTTTTGGGTAATGCTATAAAAATAACCTGACTGTTTCGGATTAATTTAAATGCCTGCAAACCAACCCACTTACTTTCATATGATGGCGAAACCCACGAGTTATCGCTGCAATATTAAATGCGAATACTGTTTTTATCTGGAAAAAGAAAATGTGTTTCACGAGCAACCTGCGCAAGACCAACATGACGTTATGCCTGATAACGTGCTACGTCGTTATATCAAAGACTATATCCAGTCCCATGCAGGTGAGCAGGTCGATTTTTCATGGCAAGGTGGTGAGCCAACACTTGCAGGGCTCGAATTCTTTGAGCGGGTTGTAAAATATCAAAAGCAATATGCCCAAGGAAAAACCATCACAAACAGTGTGCAAACTAATGCGATAGCGATTAATCGGCAATGGGCGCAGTTTTTTGCAGATCATCATTTTTTAATCGGTGTATCTATTGATGGTTTAGAAGCAGTTCATGATAAATATCGAATTTCCGTTAATGGCAACCCAACTTTTGAGCGTGTGAAGAAAGCCATTCAGCTCTTGATTGAATACGGTGTTGAATTTAATACCCTAACCGTAGTTAATGACCAAAATTGGCAAAAAGGAAAAGAAACGTATCGAGCTTTGAAAGCATTGGGTTCCTCTTTCTTTCAGTTTATCCCTATTGTTGAGGTGGATAGGCGCTTTCCACAAACCCAAGGTGGTCATTATGCCCCTGGACCAAATGCGGTGATGGCGCCATTTTCAGTACCCGCGGAGGGGTATGGGCAGTTTATGGCTGATATTTTTGATGAATGGATCCATCAAGGAGACATTGGCAAAATTTACATACGTCTATTTGATAGCTTATTAGGAACTTGGATGGGCTATCCCGCATCAACCTGTGTGCAATCTAAAACGTGTGGGCAAGCACTGATTATTGAATCTAATGGGGATGTCTATTCCTGTGACCACTATGTGTACCCTGCAAATCGGTTGGGTAACGTACAACAACACTCCCTTTCCCGTATTGTTTCTTCTAAGCAGCAAGTCCGTTTTGGGCAAAATAAATATGACAAGCTAACTAATCTTTGCCAGCGCTGTGAGGTTCAAAGCCTTTGTTATGGTGGTTGCCCTAAGCACCGGATCACGGCGATAGAAGGTGAAAAATATCGCCATAACTATTTATGTCGTTCATATAAAAAAATTTTTCATCATACCGCTTTAGGTATGCAGTTAATGCGTCAAGCGATATCGGGTGGTGCTTTAGCCAGTGATGCACTTGGCGCAATACAGCGTGCTTACAAGCAATAATCATATTATCTGGAGATATTTTTGTGAGATTACCTTCTATGAAGAAAAGCCTATTAGCTGGGCTGATAGCCGCAAGCAGCTTAGTGCCTCCCATTGCAGCGAATGCAGGAGGCACACCGGAAAAGCCGAATGTTTTACTGATTGTTATGGATGACTTAGGAACAGGGCAGCTCGATTTTGTGCTTGATAGCCTTGATGTCAAAGAGCTTGCGCAGCGCCCATCACCACAACGTTATCAAGGTGATATTAATAAGATGGTGGAAGCAGCAAGAGCAGCAATGCCAAATGTTTCGGATATGGCTGCAGGCGGGATTAAGATGACCAATGCATTTGTGGCTCATCCTGTTTGTGGCCCATCACGAGCGGGTATTTTTACTGGGCGCTCTCCTGCAAGTTTTGGTACTTACAGTAACGATGATGCGATGTTAGGTATTCCTCAAGATATCAAACTATTACCCGCATTATTCCAAGAAAATGGCTATGCCACCGCCAGTATTGGAAAATGGCATAATGCGAAGGTATTGAAAAAACCTAAAATTGCACCAGAAAAGCAAACGCGCGATTATCACGATAATATGATTTCGACACCGGAGCCAGGTTTCGCACCTCATGAAAGAGGTTTCGATTATGCATATAGTTTCTATGCATCAGGGGCGGCACTTTGGAACTCCCCCGCAATGTGGCGAAATGGTGAAAATGTGCCAGCTCCTGGCTATACCACGCATTTGTTAACGGATGAAGCCATTAATTTCATTGATGGGCACAAAGACAAACCTTTTTTTATCAATCTTTCATATAGCGTGCCGCACATTCCGTTAGAAGAAGCTTCTCCAGCGAAATACATGGATAAATTCAATACGGGTAATGTTGAAGCCGATAAATATTTTGCTGCGCTAAATGCGGCCGATGAGGGAATTGGTAAAATTATCAATACACTAAAGGAAAATGGTGAATTAGATAATACGCTAATTTTCTTTATTTCTGACAATGGTGCGGTGCATGAGTCGCCAATGCCAATGAATGCGATGGATAAAGGCTTTAAAGGGCAAATGTTTAATGGTGGTGTACGTGTTCCATTTGTTGTTTATTGGCCAGGGCATATTCCTGCGGGTAAACACAGTGATGCGATGGTTTCAGCGATTGATATCTTACCAACCGCATTACAAAGCGCAGGGATCACCATACCCGATAGCATGAAAGTAGAAGGCAAAAATATTATGCCACTATTAACGGGTAAAACAGAAAAGTCACCACATGATTATCTGTATTGGACAGGTCCAGGGACGAAACATTACAGCGAAGAAAACCAAGATTTTTGGCATGGCTACCATGAATGGATCACTTATCAACGCAAAGAAATTCCAAATAACCCTAATTTAGAAAAACTATCGAAAGGCTCATGGGCTATCCGTGATGGGGAATGGGCGCTTTATTTTTATGATGATGGTTCTAACCAGCTCCAATTATTCAATGATAAACAAAATCCAGCCGAATCGAATAATTTAGCAGCTCAATACCCAGAAAAAGTAAAAGAGTTGAAATCTGCTTATTATCAATGGATTAAAGATAAACCAAAACCTGTCGTATGGGGACAAGACCGTTACCAAGTCCTGATTGAATCAGCAAAATAAATACAAACTTTTGTTCTAATCTGCGCGCAAGGATGCGCCTGTTTCATCATAGAGAAATACGTATGACAACGCCGACTGAACGCCCAAAGCTGCCTTATGAACACCCAGATATAAAAATTTATCAAAAACTATTCAAAGAAAATATCATTAGAAGGTTAATGAGAAAGTCAGCCTATCAATGTAACGATAGCCACATCATCAAAGCCTTTCAAGATGAAAATCAACCACTTTCAGTTCTTTGCGAATTATTAGTGCGCTATACCACGGAAGCTTTTGTTCATTATCAAACATGGGGTTACTCTCACGCATACTATCCTGGCAGCCCAGGCCAGCAAACGGTGCGGACAGATGCCCTAGAAGGGGTTAGTAGGGTACTGCCTTTACTTGCTTCATGGCTAGTTCACAGCCAAAAAGCAACATTGAATGGGTTAAATTTAGCATCAATTGACCTTTCTGAAATCATCAAAAATGCATTTTTACATGGTACAGACCCTGCTCATAAAGGCTATTGGGGAAGGCTTGAAAATTATGACCAAAAAATTTGTGAATCTGCAGATTTAGCGCTGACTCTCTGGGTGAGTCGTGAGTGGGTATGGGATAAATTGGATAACTCTGAGCAACAACGCATTATTGAGTGGTTCGAACAGGTTAATCATTGCGATATCGTTGATAACAACTGGCACCTTTTCCCTCTTACCGTGCAATTTGTGATCCGAGCTCTCACAGGTCGAGATACCATTGCAATGTGGCGGTATGAAAGAGTGAAACAATTTTACGTGGGTGATGGCTGGTTTCGGGATGGCGCGAAAGGTAACTTTGATTACTATAATGCATGGGGCTTTTACTATTCATT
Source organism: Providencia sp. PROV255 (assembly GCF_028478065.1). NCBI lineage: Bacteria > Pseudomonadati > Pseudomonadota > Gammaproteobacteria > Enterobacterales > Morganellaceae > Providencia > Providencia sp. PROV255. The sequence goes on from NZ_JAMPMI010000027.1 coordinate 34,724, forward strand.
ATATTGGCTGAACCAAATTTGCCCCCACTTCGATGATGAATTCATTCGTAGTTCATTAAATCAGTTTAACCATCATTATCATTATTTTATGACACCGCAAGGGATTCCATTTTTTGGCCGCAGTGCATGTTATCGCCTCGCGGTGTCCGCGCCTTTATTAGCCGGTGTTGATTTAGGTGGGGATGCTGTGAGTGTGGGGGAGGCTAAAAAAGCACTAGAAAGTACTTTGCGTTATTTTATTGGTCATGGTGCCTTAAAAGCGGGAGCGCCAACTCAAGGTTTATTCAGCTATGATGCCCGCCTAGTCGATAATTACAGTGGTCCTGCGAGTAGTTTTTGGTCATTACGTGCTGTAATTATTGCTTTGTATTGTGGCAATCGAATTCAACTTTGGGATAGCCCTTGTAGCCCACTGCCAGTTGAAAGCTCAGACTTTCATTTCGAAATACCATCAATTGCGGTAACGGTTATTGGTGTGAAAGAAACACAAGAGGTCACCGTGATATTTCGTGAAGATTACCTCAAACAGCAATCCCCATTGACGCGCCGCTTAGAGAAACAATTATGCTCTCATAAAGTAATTGAAACGCTACTAGGCCAATCAAAACGACCTAAAAACAACTTGTTACATAAAGGAGTGACAAGTTATAGCTCTAAAATGACTCACTACTTCTAATCTTCCTTTCATTTTCTTTCAGTGCGAAAGGAATGGAAATGTGATTTAGATCTTTTACCTTTCCATTTCTTTCGTTTAATATTGTTCGAAATCAATCGAAAGGTAAGAGGCGATTATGTACTTGGTATCTACCCGTAATATGTTGAACAGAGCCCAACTGGGAGGCTATGCAGTTCCCGCATTTAATATTCATAATTTAGAAACCATTCAAGTTGTTATGGAAACTGCTGCAGAAATGGCATCTCCGGTTATTTTAGCAGGCACACCGAGTACCTTTTCTTATGCAGGAAGTGACTATTTGATAGCAATCTGCCAGCAGGCCGCTGAGCGCTATAAAGTCCCCGTGGCTTTGCATCTCGATCATCATGAAGATATCCCAGATATCTTCCAGAAAGTCTCCGCGGGTGTACGTTCTGCAATGATTGATGCTTCTCATTTTCCGTTTGAAGAAAATATTCAAATTGTTAAACGGGTTGTTGATTTTTGCCATCAGTGGGACTGTACGGTTGAGGCGGAACTTGGGCGTTTAGGGGGGCAAGAAGATGACTTAGTTGTCGATGCAGTAGATGCACTTTTCACCGATCCTGATGCCGCGATTACTTTTATCCAAAGAACGGGTATTGATTCCTTAGCTGTTGCCATCGGAACCGCCCACGGTATGTACAAAAGTGAGCCTCATTTGGATTTTGTTAGGCTAGATGCCATCCGTAAGAAAACAGACTTACCGTTAGTTCTGCATGGTGCTTCGGGGATCCCGGATGCGGATGTACGGCATTGTATTGACCTTGGAATTTGTAAAGTCAATGTCGCGACAGAACTCAAAATTGCGTTTTCTGATGCCATTAAGCAATACTTCATTGAAAACCCAGAGGCTACCGACCCACGCCATTACTTGGTTCCCGGAAAGGCGGCGATGAAAGCGGTGGTGATGGATAAAATTCGTGTTTGCAAAAGTGATGGAACACTTTAACAAGTAAAAATCATCTGGATTTACTTGATGTATAAACCAAATTTATTGCGGATGATCCGTAATAAATTTCTTTAAAAATAAAAGGAATGTCATGAAACAAGTTGCTGTTTTGCTCGCGGATGGCTTTGAGGAAGGAGAAGCGGTCATTTTCATTGATATCATGCGTCGGCTAGATATTCATGTTGATGTGCTGTCTTGCATGGATACGCTTGTTTTAAATACGTATTTTGGTACTAAAATTAGTGCAGATTATCTGTTAGTCGATAAGTTATCCCATACTTATGATGCCATCATGATGCCAGGGGGCCCAAAAGGAACTGACCGCTTGTATGCGAATGAAAAAGTAGTTGATTTTCTTCGTCGGCACATACATGAGGATAAGTATATTTGTGCGCTATGTTCTTCAGGTGCGAAGGTGTTAGCGGCTCATGGGTTACTGGAAGGACGGCATTATAGTACAGGAGATAAGCTGGCTGAAAAATTTGATGATGGTATCTATGTTGACCAAGATGTTGTTGTTGATGGAAAATTTATTAGTGCAAAAGGGCTTGGTGTAAGCTTTGAATTTGCATTTACCGTCGCAAAACATTTACTGGCTGACAATATTGATAAAGTGGATTGGCAAGCTAAACATATATATTTTAAACATTGGCCGCTTTCCTATCTATAATTTTTATAGGTAACTACGTACTTTTATATCGGCAATAAAAGTAATAAATAAAGCGGGAATAATATTTTCCCCCGCTTTATTTTTATCAACTAGTCGGATGAAAATAAAAATAGAGAATTAATAGCGTATGAAGCTATTTTTTATCATAATAAGAATAAATGATGATTTATAAATATCATAACAATTAGATTTAAATTAGAAATTTTCCGTTATAAACATTAATCTGGTCAGATATATAATCACCGGTAAGGAATGAAAATGCGGAATATTGCTATTACAAAAAATAATATTATTTCTGGCTTTCAATGGTTCTTTTTTATCTTTTGTAATACGGTTGTTATTCCCCCGACGTTACAGTCTGCTTTTCATTTGTCACCACAAACCACGTTTGTTATTACTCAGTATGCTTTTTTATTAACAGCTTTGGCTTGCTTGTTGCAGGCATTTATAGGCCATAAACGCTCTGTGATGGAGGGGCCAACAGGGTTGTGGTGGGCAACAATTTTAACCGTAACTTTGTCAGAATCTATGCAAGGAACTCCTCTTGAGACGATTGGATGGAGTTTGGCCATGGGGATTTTTCTGTCTGGGATTATTACTATTCTTATTGGCCTAAGCGGTCTTGGTGGTTGGTTAGCGGGTTTGTTTAAGCCAGGCGTGCTGGTGGTCTTTATGTTTTTACTTGGCGCGCAGCTGGTCACTATTTTTTTAAAAGGGATGTTAGGGCTACCCTTTGGTGTTGGCAGTGAAAATATTACAGTTAATTATCCTGTATTCTTTTTGGCGCTCACAGTACTGGTATTTGTGATAGGAATTATTGTGTATTTACCCGTGAATATTAGTAAATATGCATTACTAATAGGAACAATCACAGGGTGGGTTGCTTATAGTGGGTTATTTGGCAGCACGATATCATCTGTTTCATCAGGAGAATGGGGGCTATTTCCATTAGGCCGCTCCGATGAAATTAATATAAGTATTGTGATAACAGCGATTTTGGCTGGGATATTAAACACATCAAATACGTTTGGAGCAATGCGAGGAACGGATGTATTTTACCCCGATTCATTACCCGTTAAGTCCTTATATCGGCGTAGTTTTATGATGTCAGGAGTTGTAACAATATTAGCAGCGCCGATAGGCGTAGTGCCTTTTTCACCGTTTGTTTCATCAATTGGTCTAATTACTCAAACAAAAGACAGTTCACGTATCTCTTTTACGATTGGCAGCCTTATTTTCTTATGCGTGGGGGGCGTTGCGGTATTGACTCAATTTTTCCGCTCTTTGCCGTTAGCCATTGGTAGCGCGGTTATGTTAGCGACTTATTTGCCGCTGCTATTTTCTTCATTTTCATTTCTTGCGGATATGAAACTGAATGCACGTAATATTTATCGCCTCGCATTACCTATTTTTATTGGCATTTTTTTGATGTCAGCCCCTGCTGCGGTACTAAATTCGTTACCAACAATGTTTAGTTCTTTACTGGGTAATGGGTTACTTATGGGCATTATATTGGCTCTTATTTTAGAAAATACGATCAAGTGGGATAAAATCTCCTAAATAATAAAAGAGCACTAAGCGGTTGTGCAGCTAATGCTCTTTTTCAGTAAAATTCTAACGGCCTAAATAACCATCCCAATCTTTCCAAACGGGCTGTAAACCAGCTTGCACAAGTGCATTCGCTACTTGTGCGGCACTGCGGTTATCATTTGGAGAAAATTGTTCTAGCTCTTCTTTGGTATCTGCATAGCCGCCTGGTTGGGTTTTCGAGCCAGCACTGACGTTGTTAATTGCCAATGGCACCACGTTATCACGGAAATAAGGTGATTCACGGGTTGAGAGTGAAAGCTCTACATTTGGCGCCAGTAAGCGAAAAGCACAAATTAATTGCACTAATTCGGCTTCATTCATCAGTGATGCCGGTTCAACACCACCCGCACAAGGGCGCAAGCGAGGAAAAGAGATAGAATAACGACTTTGCCAGTAGTATTGCTGTAAGTACAACAAATGTTCTGCAACCATATAGCAATCAGTACGCCAACTGTTTGATAAACCAATTAACGCACCAAGGCCGATTTTATCTATACCCGCTTCTCCTAAGCGTTCTGGCGTGGCTAAGCGCCAGTGAAAATCCTGTTTTTTGCCTTTGAGGTGATGGAGTTGATACGTGGGCTCATGGTAGGTTTCTTGATAAACCATCACACCATCTAACCCCAGAGTTTTTAATTCCTTATATTCATCTGTGCTTAATGGCTGCACTTCCATCATTAAGGAACTGAAATAAGGGCGAATGATGGGGAATGTGTGACGAAAATAGTCCATACCCACTTTACTCTGGTGCTCTCCGGTGACTAGCAATAAGCTATCGAAACCAATTTTGCGAATGGTTTCGCACTCATTGATAATTTCAGCGTCATTTAGCGTTTTACGTTTAATTTTATTACTCATCGAAAAACCGCAATAAGTACAATCGTTTGCGCATAGGTTCGATAAATAAAGTGGAACATAAAACCCAACGGCATGGCCAAAGCGTTGTCGGGTGAGTTTCTGAGCTTTTTGTGCCATCAGCTCAATATAGGGACGGGCAGCAGGGGAAAGCAGTGCCATAAAATCATCGAGTGTGAGTATATCCACCGCTAAAGCATGTTCTACATCGGCAGGTGTTTTACTGTTTATCCGCAGTGTCGTATCGTCCCAATCCAGTGCTTGTAAGCGTTCTTGGAAGCTTGGGATCATGATAAGGCCCCTAAGAAACTGGTCAATGGGCTGGACGCTTGCGCCTGTTGCTTCGGCGTAGCTAAACCACTTTGATAAGCTAATTCAGCCGCTTCGACCGCGAGTTTAAACGCTTTTGCCATGAGTACAGGTTGTTTTGCTACAGCGATTGCAGTGTTGACTAAAACGGCATCAGCGCCCATTTCGATGGCTTCTGCCGCATGGCTTGGTGCACCAATTCCGGCATCTACAACGACAGGTACAGAAGCTTGTTCAATAATGATACGGAGCATTTCTTTCGTTGCTAAGCCTTTGTTTGTGCCAATCGGTGCGCCTAATGGCATCACAGCGGCACAGCCAACTTCTTCTAAACGACGGCATAACACCGGGTCTGCGCTGCAATAAGGCAATACAACAAATCCCTCTTTAACGAGCTGCTCTGCGGCGAGTAATGTCTCGATGGGATCCGGTAGTAAATAACGCATATCCGGATGGATTTCGAGTTTGACCCAGTTAGTACCAAGGGCTTCACGAGCTAGGCGTGCAGCAAATATCGCCTCTTGGGCATTTTTCGCCCCTGAGGTATTCGGTAATAGTTTCACGCCCAATTGTTGTAGAGGTTGTAAAATACCGTCATCTTGCCCACGTAAATCAATACGTTTCATTGCCATTGTCACTAATTGACTGCCGGATGCCGCAATGGCGTCTTGCATGAGGTTGGCGCTGGCAAATTTACCTGTTCCAGTAAATAGGCGTGAGTGAAAAGTAAAATCTGCGATTTTTAACATCATTAGCCCCCCGCGATAGCTTGAAACAACAAGATATTATCTTGGTCATTAATGAGATATGAATCCCACTGACTCTTCGGAATGATCACTTGATTGATGGCAAGTGCAGTTCCCACCATTGGGCGATCGAGAGTGGAAAATAATTGATTAACCGTCAGTGGGGCGTCGAATTCCATAGGTTGGTCATTAATTATGATATGCATGTTTCTTCCCGACAGATTGGACATTGCAGTGACGGCATTAATTGCAATGTATTCCATTGTTGCTGTTTTCCATCGAATAAACGCAATTTACCGCTCAGTGAAGAGGGAAGGCCGACAAGTAATTTAATGGCTTCCAGTGCTTGCAACGTGCCGATAATCCCAACCACTGGCCCTAATACCCCAGCAGTGCGGCAGTTGCGTTCGGGTTCATCTTGGTCTGGGTATAAACAGGCATAGCAACCGGTACTAAATGGCGGCTCAAGTACCATTAATTGGCCACCAAACCCAACAGCACTGCCGCTGACTAAGGTTGTATTGGTCATGACACAGGCGGCATTAACTGCATGACGAGTGGCCATGTTATCGCAGCAATCAAGCACTAAGTCGACTTGTTCCGCTAATGGAATTAAAGTCTCAACATCCAACTTTTGTGCGATAACATGGGTTCTTACCAACGGATTGAGTTGATGTAGCCTATCTGCGGCAAGCTGGGCTTTTGACTGGCCAATATCATCGGTATCGTAAAGTACCTGCCGTTGTAAGTTAGAAACGTGTAAGTCATCGTGGTCAGCTAGCCACAATTCGCCGACACCAGCGCCCGTTAAATAAAGGGATGCGGGAGAGCCTAAGCCCCCTAAACCGACAATTAGGACTTTGCTATTTTTCAGTTTTTGTTGCCCCTCAGGACTGATGTCTTCAAGTAATAGCTGGCGGCTGTAACGCATGAATTCTTGGTCACTTAACATGATTGAATTCCTTAAATCATCATTAGCCCTGTTTTTATGACGATAAACTAGGGCTAATTTTGTGATTAAAAATCGACTAATTGGCGTGATCCCGCTCAATTAAATTCAGCAAAGTTTCTGTTGCGGCGCGCCAATCATCGGCTTTAGTAATCGCACTGACTAGCGCGACACTCCCCACTCCAGTTGCTAGCACGTCAGGCACTTTATCAATGGAAATCCCACCAATGGCTACCGTTGGGTAATCAGGTGTTGCTTCCACCATGGCTTTAAGTGTTTCTAAACCCTGAGGCGAAGAAGGCATCTCTTTGGTTTGTGTTGGAAAGATATGCCCCATGGCAATGTAGGAAGGGCGAACCGATTTTGCGATAGCCAATTCATGCTCATCGTGCGTTGATATTCCTAACCGTAAGCCCGCTTGGTGGATTGCTAATAAATCGGTAGTTTCCAAATCTTCTTGGCCTAAATGTACGCCATAAGCACCAAACTCGACCGCTAACCGCCAGTAATCATTAATGAATAAGCGTGCGTTATGTTTTTCCCCGAGCGCAATAGCTTGTTGAATCTCATCACGAACATCTGCGTCAGATTTGTCTTTGATACGCAATTGAATTGTGGAAACACCTGCATTAAGCAAACGTTCAATCCATTCAACGGAATCCACAACGGGATAAAGCCCAAGGCGTTGTGCAGTCTCAGGAAAAGGGCTATTTGGGAGAGTTATAGCATTAGGCAATTTTGGCATTTTCATCCACCTCAGCATTCACAATTTCAGCACCGTGATAGAGTTCGCTGCCATGGGCACGGAAGGCTTCTGACATCTGTTCCATACCCGCTTCTTTTTCATTTGCTTCTTTTTGGGCCGCGTAGTCACGAACCTCTTGGGATATTTTCATTGAACAGAATTTAGGCCCACACATAGAACAGAAATGAGCAATTTTCCCAGAGGCTTGTGGTAAGGTTTCATCGTGATATTTGCGAGCAGTTTCAGGATCTAACGCCAAGTTAAATTGGTCTTCCCAGCGGAATTCAAAACGGGCTTTGGACATGGCGTTATCACGGATCTGTGCACCTGGGTGGCCTTTAGCAAGGTCAGCGGCATGGGCTGCAATCTTATAAGTGATTAGCCCTTGTTTAACATCTTCTTTGTTCGGTAATCCTAAGTGCTCTTTAGGGGTGACATAACATAACATCGCACAGCCAAACCAACCGATCATGGCGGCACCAATACCAGAGGTAAAGTGGTCATAACCCGGAGCAATATCTGTTGTTAGAGGCCCTAACGTATAGAATGGCGCTTCGTGGCAGTGCTCTAACTCTTCGGTCATATTGCGGCGGATCATTTGCATTGGTACGTGGCCGGGACCTTCAATCATGACTTGAACATCATATTCCCACGCAATTTTTGTGAGCTCACCAAGGGTATGGAGCTCGGCAAATTGAGCTTGGTCGTTGGCGTCTTGAATTGAACCGGGGCGTAGTCCATCCCCTAACGACAAGGAAACGTCGTAAGCGGCACAAATTTCACAGATTTCACGGAAGTGCTCATACAGGAAATTTTCTTGGTGATGAGACAAGCACCATTTTGCCATGATAGAGCCACCGCGAGAGACGATCCCTGTTAGGCGTTTAGCTGTCATTGGCACATAGCGTAGCAATACGCCGGCATGGATAGTGAAGTAATCGACACCTTGTTCTGCTTGCTCTAATAATGTGTCACGGAACATTTCCCACGTGAGATTTTCGGCGACGCCGTTCACTTTTTCGAGGGCTTGGTAAATCGGAACTGTACCAATAGGCACGGGGCTATTACGTAAAATCCATTCGCGGGTTTCGTGGATATAACGGCCAGTGGATAAATCCATGACGGTATCTGCCCCCCAGCGTGTTGACCAAATCAGTTTTTCTACTTCTTCTTCAATGGATGAGGTGACCGATGAATTACCAATATTGGCATTAACCTTAACCAAGAAATTACGACCAATAATCATTGGTTCTGATTCGGGATGGTTGATATTGGCTGGGATAATAGCGCGACCCGCCGCCACTTCTTGGCGAACAAATTCAGGGGTAATATTCTCTGGCAAATTTGCGCCAAAGCCTTGGCCTGGATGTTGTTGCAATAAAACTTCGCCACGAATACGTTCACGTCCCATATTTTCGCGGATTGCAATAAACTCCATTTCAGGGGTAATGATACCTTTGCGTGCGTAATGTAATTGGGTAACACACTTGTTAGTTTGGGCTTTTAACGGGTGGGGACGGTTGTTAAAGCGTAGATGGTCAAGGCCTGCATCAGCAAGGCGTTGTTGTGTGAAGTCAGAGCTGAGATTTTCTACTTTAGTGGTGTCTGAGCGCTCGTTTATCCATGGCGCGCGAATTTTTTTCAAGCCTTTGTGAACGTTGAGTTCTGATGTTGGATCGCCGTAAGGGCCTGAAGTGTCGTAGATAGGAACGGGTTCGTTATCTTCAAATTGCGGTTTGTCTTTGTCGCCACCAATAAGGGTTTGCGAAAGCTGAATTTCTCGCATTGGGACTTGGATATCGCCTCTTGAACCTTGAAGATAAATACGTTCAGAATTGGGAAATGAAACGCCAGAAACAGTGTTGATAAAGTTTTCAGCGGCATCACGTTGGGCTTTACGAGTGCGAGCGGGTGCTGCTTGTGGCGATAAATCAGCTGTAGGGATGATATTTTGTTGTGTATTATTGGACATAGCAATTTCCTGACATTGTCACGGCTATCACATCTTAGTGTGTAGCGGGTTTATCGAAAGAAAGTTGCTTGTCAGGAGTTCGGAGGAGTAATAAAAAGACATTGCGTTTAATTTTTAGCCAAATGAGAGATGGCAAAAAGACGCTGAGTGATTACTCTTGTTCCCTTCGCGGGTATTAACCCGATCAGGTTCCGCGGATCCCGAATTAACGGTCTCAGCCCGATGCTATGCATGCTAGGCACTCCGACAAGAGATTTCAGTATAAGCTTTCCTCGTCATTCTTCAAGCGATAAGTGCGTTGGCTGCGCTCGGCTCCCCAAGTCACATACTTGTGTATGCTCCTTGGGATATTCTCGC
>NZ_JAMPMI010000028.1:0-13751 GCF_028478065.1 Providencia sp. PROV255
AATTCTATTTATCTCCTTCCTCTAGCACGAATAATTTAGAGGAACCTTTGAAAGGCGAGTTAGTTAAAACCTAAAAAATTGAAATCAAGGCTGAGATAAAAATAAGGTTTATAAATTCCACTGATATTGTGGCCAATTGTGTTCGAGTGCGGCTTGCGTTAGGCGTTCGTCGCCGTTGATAATAAATACTTCATCGGCAAATTGGCACATGGGCAGGTCGTTGGCAGAATCGGTATAAAAATATACATAGGCATCAGTGATTGGCTGGTGGCGAACCCAATCCATAAGGCGTTTAACCTTGCCTTCTTTAAAGGTTGGGATACCGTCAATTTCGGTCGTATAGCAGCCATTTTGTTGTTTAATATCGACCCCCATGGCGACGTCTGCACCAAGTTTTTCGGCGATCTTTTTCACAATAAATGAAACAGTTGCGGAGATCACAATAATCGGGATCCTTTTAGCTCGATAATTTGCGATCGTTCTAATCGCTTCAGGGTAGATCCGCGGTAAAATCACGCTTTGTACAAAATCATCCAGCCAGATATCTACTTGTTCCGTTTTTACATTGGCGAGAGTTTGCAGGTTAAAACGTAAGTAAGTCGGCATATCTAATGTGCCTGCATTATATTGCGCCATCATGGCTTTATCCGCCTCTACAAACTGTGGGTCGTTGATAATTTGCCTGTCCCACAGATATTGTGTCCACAATACGCTGCTATCACCTTGAATTAACGTATCATCTAAGTCAAAAATGGCCAGTTGGTTTTGCATTATATTCCTATCTACTTATTAACTAAGTGCGCGAATTTCATTTTTATTAAACATCAATTCAAGGCGAGTGCCCGGTTCAAATAAACGCTCAGATGAGCGATTGAGTAAATCAACTGTCATGTGACCAGCAGGTGTATCGACGCTATAACGAATGATATTTCCCAATAATTGATGGTCAACAATAATAGCATCAACAGGGTGAGAAATATGGCTACCATATTGGCGACCTGCTTCTTTGACATATATAGACTCAGGGCGGATAGCAAGTGTACCTTGTAAATTAAGACCTAACATCGTATTGGCTTTTTTGGAGTCAACAAGGTTGTAATGCCCCATAAACCGAGCGACAAATTCTGTTGCTGGTTGGGTATAAATATTCTCTGCCGTGCCACTTTGCACTATCTGGCCTTTATTCATAAGAAAAATACGGTCAGACATAATCATCGCTTCATCTTGATCATGAGTAACAAAAATTGTCGTTAAACCTAATTCGCGTTGAATCTGGCGAATTTGCTGGCGTAAGTGCTTGCGAATGCGAGCATCAAGAGCAGACAGTGGCTCATCAAGTAACAAAATTTGCGGTTTCATGACTAATGCCCTTGCGAGTGCTACTCGTTGACGCTGTCCACCTGATAGCTGATGGGGAAATTGTTGTTCTTTTCCTTGTAACTCAACTAATTCGATCACTTCAGCGACTGCTTTAGACCTTGCTTGGCTATCAATTTTACGCATTTTTAAACCAAACGCGATATTGTCAACCACAGTCATATTGGGAAATAACGCATAACTTTGGAACACCATACCCACCCCGCGTTGCTGCGCAGCTTGGTGGGTTACATTCTGGCGATTAATATAAAGTTCACCATCATTAAGTTGTTCAAGTCCTGCGATACAGCGTAATAAAGTTGATTTTCCGCAACCACTTGGGCCCAGTAGGGTAATAAATTCGCCTTTTTCGATAGTAAACTGAATATCAGCAAATACCTGATTAGTACCAAAAGATTTAGCTAAGTTTTCCGCAATAACATAACTCATCATTCATCTCCTGAACGATTTAATCGCATTGCTAACCATGTCAGCAATAAGGTAAACAGAAAATATGACATCACCAGAGCAGAAGTGAAATGTCCGCTGGTTTGTCGCATATTGAAAAGATAGATTTGCAAGGTTTCATAACGTGTTCCCACTAGAATATTGGCAAACACAAATTCACCCATTAAAAATGAAAATGAAATTAATAATGAGACCAACATACCTTTGCGAATATTTGGTAACACAATCATCATAAAAGCTTGGAAAGTACTGGCGCCGAGTAAATGTGCAGCGTCCATTAAGTCATGTAAATTAATACCTTGAAAGCTATTCGCAAGAGCACGATACATAAAAGGTAACGTGATGGTGAAATAAGTACCAATCAGGATCCAAGGAGTGCCAACTAACATGAATGGTTCATCGGCAAATATTTGCAGCAAGCCCACCGACGAGACGACAGGCGGAATCGCAAAGGGTAAAATAATCAGTAAATCCATCACCCCTTTGAGTTTAGGGAACCGATAAAATACCGCAAATGTCATCGGCAAAATAATTAATGTGCTAACCAGCAACGTACCAAAGCAAATTATTAATGAACGACCAAATGCCATGAGAAAACGCGGGTCTTGCCACAATTGTAGATACCATTTGATGGACAAGGCATCGGGTAGCACAGTGGCTCCCCAAGAGCTGGCGATGGAATACAAAAATGTGGCAATAATAGGTAGCGCTAATAGGCTAGCAACACTGATTAATACTAACTTATGGAGCCATAATCCAGAGGGTTTATTGTTATTGGTTATCACTTGGCTAATCACATTATTATTTTGCATGGTAGCTCCGCTTGATTAACCAATGATGGATAGCAGTAATAAAAGCTAAGATAGCGATAAGTAGCATTGATAACGCAGCAGCCATATTCGGTTCGAGAAACAAATCGCCGGAAACTAAACTGGCAATTCGGATAGTCACAAGGTTGTAATTACCACTCGTTAAGGCATAAGTACTGGCGTATGCGCCCATGGCATTAGCAATTAGGATAATAAAAGTACCAAGTAAAGCAGGGGAAAGCACTGGAATAGCAACTTTTAACCAATAGGTTAGCTTGCTTGCTCCCATTGTTTTCGCAGCGTCTTCCCACTCCGGTTTTAGTGCATCAAAGGCGGGGTAGAGCAACAAAACGCCTAATGGGATCTGAAAATACACATACAACAGCATTAACCCGCTGGCACTGTATATATTAAAATCTTCGATAATTCCCCATGCCTTGAGTTGTAAGGTAATCGCGCCGTTGAAGCCCAAAATAATAATGAATGCAAAAGCAAGGGGTACACCGCTGAAATTACTGGCCATGGTGGTGAAGGAGATCATTATCCGGCGAATTTTCCCTTGCATTTTATAAATGGAAAATGCCGTGATACTGGAAATGAATAAGCCAATTACACTGCAAATAACGGAAAGCCATAGGGTATTTTCAAACGCTTGTAAGTAAAAATCATTATTGAATACTTCAAGGTAGTTACCTAATGACCATGCTTCTTCGTAGATAAAGCTATTAATTAGCACCCAAATCATTGGGGCGATTTGGAATAGACTAAACAGCACAAAGAATGGCAGCAGTAGCAGTGCCGCACGCCAATGAAAACGAGCAAAGCGTTTTTTTAACATGGCAATTTTTCCCTGTTGTTGGTATGCCTGTTCACAGGGGGCAGGAATATCAGCCATTACAAATCTCCTTGTAACAGCGCATCACAAACTGGTTTATCGAGAGAGTGGGTTCCAAGTAAACGACAAATGGTTCCACAAATCTCAGTTTGCTCAATATTGCAGGGTTGATGAGAAAATTGCGAACCGACAACAAACAATGGAACTAAACACTCTTCAGGGAGTGTCCCTCCGTGGCTGCGATCATTATTCATACCGTGATCACTCGTGATCAGAATTTGATAACCTTGCTCAACCCATGTAGGAATATAATTCGACAGGATAATATCTGCATGGCGTGCTGCATTACGGTATTGTGGGGAATCAAAGCCAAACTTATGCCCTGTATCATCTATATTCATAGGGTGAATCAATAAGAAATCAGGATCAAATTGACTACGTAAATATTCCGCATCAACAAATAAATGGTCATCAGGGTAATGATCTGCTTGATAAAAGCAGCCATGTTGGATGGTTAGCGACTCATCATGGGTAAAACGGTCTCTTGTTGCTACGAAAGGTGCTCGGTTATACAGTTCACTCACCCAATAATAAGCAGCGGCGGCAGTTGTTTTACCTGCAAGGCGAGCAAGAGAGAATATGCTGTCAAAATGGGATAACCGGACAATTTGGTTATTTACAATACCGCTTTTGACAGGTGGAACTCCCGTTAGTATACATTCATATAGAGGGCGAGACATCGAAGGAAGCTCGCACTCTAATCGGTAAAGTGTTGCACTGTCGGCTTTGATTAAACCGTTGAGATAGCCCATACAATGATGGGCTACTGAATAACTTAAACCGTCAAGGACAACAAGTATGACTTTCTCAGACATCAATTTTTTCCTAAAATCAATACATTAAATTACTGCTGGTGGATCAAAACTTGCTGTTGCCACATTTTAGGGAGATTACGAGACGATTTTTCCCAACCTTCTGCATTCTTAATGGGTTGAACATTTTTATATTGTTCTTCGGGTAGTAATTTGGCTTTAATATCATCAGGTAAGGTTAAATATTGTGCACGAATTGGTCGAGCATAGCCTTCTGCAAGGTTTAATTGGCCTTTATCACTGAAAATAAATTCACGAGCTAATTTTGCCGCATTTGGGTTTTTGGCAAATTTATTGATGATAGTGGTGTAACCTGAAATGACAGAACCGTCAGATGGGATCACAACTGTAAAGCGATCACGATTGATCTGATCACGGTAATTCAGTGCGTTGAAGTCCCATAAGATGCCAACTTCGACTTCACCTTTTTCGATATTTGCGACAGTTGGATCATTAACGGATAGGCGTTTTTGTTTGGCGAGTTCAGCAAAATACTCAATGGCAGGTTTTAGGTTATTTTCATCACCACCACGGGCAAATGCGGCAGCTAGTACAGCATTATTGGCTTGTGCAGCGATACCAACATCCCCAACGGTGACTTTATATTTCCCTTTTAGTAAATCATCCCAGCTTTTCGGTGCATCTTTCACTAAATCATTATTAATCATAAAAGCGATAGACCCCGTATAGGCTAAAGCCCAATGACCGTCTTTGTCTTTTGCCCAATCAGGAATTTGTGACCACGTTGTTGGTTTATAAGGTTGAGTCACTCCTTTTTGCACGGCAACAGGCCCAAAAGAAGCACCGACATCACCAATATCTGCTGTCGCATTATTTTTTTCTGCGGCAAATTTGGCAATTTCTTGAGCGGAGCTCATATCAGTATCTTGATGCTTCAAGCCATATTGTGCCGCTAAGTCTTGCCAAGTTCCTTTCCAGTTAGCCCAAGTATCAGGCATTCCAACGCTGTAAACTTGCCCTTCTTTTTTCGCTGCATCGATTAACTCTGCTAAATTAGCATCAGCAGCTAATGTCACACTGGATGCGGTCAATGATAGTAAAATCGCAGGAACGATAGTTTTCATTATTTTCTCACTTTTGCAGAACGGTGAACCGTATTGGTTACTTAGCATCCTAATTTTAAGAAGTGACAGTTAGTTGATCCTTTTATGACAGTTTTTAGACATTTTATGGAATGGAACGTCTAAAAAGTGTCAAAATTGACAAAGAAAAATAATGAAACAAACGTTTGAATGACATTGTGTCAAAGAAGTGTATTGTGTCATTAATAGATTGATCTTATCGACAATAAAAACTAACAAAAGATGTAAAAAATGAATAAGTTAAAATTATCAGGAACAGAAAGTGGTTGGTGGTTTATCTGTTTTTCCGGGCGTTTGTGGTTACCTCATGGGGATATTCCACGAGGTATGGCAAAGGACTATTTGTTAGAAGGAAAAACAGCAACGCCAATCGGTGAGTGGCTAGGGGAAATTGTCTGGTTGATCGCCGAAAAAATGCCATCAGATATGTCATCTCCCCGTATCGTTGCTGCGCAAGATGAAGGTTTATTTCGTCTTGCTGGGCGAGGTGTGCAATTGGCGGAATTCTATCGCTCTCATCGTTATTGCGGCTATTGTGGTACGGCAATGCGCCATAGCGAAACAGAATGGGCGTGTTTGTGTGACCATTGCCATGAGCGTTATTACCCGCAGATTGCCCCTTGTATTATTGTGGGGATCCGCCGTGATGACCATATTCTATTGGCTCAGCACCGGCGCCATTCGCAAAATCCATTATTTACTGTACTTGCGGGTTTTGTTGAAGTTGGTGAAACATTAGAAGAAGCTGTTATGCGCGAAGTCATGGAAGAAAGCCATATAAAAGTGAAAAATATTCGTTACGTATCTTCACAACCATGGCCTTTTCCTCATTCCTTAATGATGGGCTTTCTCGCGGATTATGAGAGTGGTGATATTAAAGTAGACCCTAAGGAACTGGTGAGCGCAAATTGGTATCATTACAATGAATTACCGTTGATCCCACCGGCAGACACAATCGCTAGACGTTTGATTGAAGATACGGTCGCATTGTGTCGTCAGAGTGAATATGAAACGGGCAAATAGCACAGCGCTGATATTGTTACCATTAACATGATACAATAATGAACTTCGCTCTTAGCCATTTGCGGCGGCCACTTATAATAATGGAGTAAATAATGACTGAGTTAAAAAATGACCGCTATCTACGCGCTTTGCTACGTCAGCCTGTAGATGTGACCCCTGTATGGATGATGCGTCAAGCAGGGCGTTACCTGCCTGAATATAAAGCAACACGCGCTGAAGCTGGTGATTTTATTGCTCTGTGCAAAAATACCGAATTGGCTTGTGAAGTGACATTACAGCCATTACGTCGTTTTCCATTAGACGCTGCAATTTTATTTTCTGATATTCTCACTATCCCTGATGCAATGGGGCTTGGGTTATATTTCGAAACGGGTGAAGGCCCACGTTTTCATAAACCGATTATGAGCGCAGCAGATGTAAAAAATATCCCTATTCCTGATCCTGAAATGGAACTTGGTTATGTGATGGATGCAGTTCGTGCCATCCGTAAAGCGCTTGAAGGTAGTGTGCCACTAATTGGTTTCTCTGGTAGCCCGTGGACACTGGCAACTTATATGGTGGAAGGCGGCAGTAGCAAAGCATTCACTAAAATCAAAAAGATGATGTACGAAGACCCGAACACATTGCATTTGTTATTAGATAAACTGGCAGATAGTGTCATTTTATACTTGAATGCTCAAATTCGAGCAGGTGCACAGTCCGTGATGATTTTTGACACATGGGGTGGGGTCTTAACTAAGCGTGATTATTTACAGTTTTCATTGAATTATATGCATAAAATTATTGATGGCTTAATTCGTGAAAATGACGGTCGCCGTGTTCCTGTCACCTTATTCACTAAAGGTGGCGGCCAGTGGTTAGAGGAAATGGCTGCAACGGGTTGCGATGCATTAGGGCTTGATTGGACGACTGAAATTGCAGATGCTCGTCGTCGTGTCGGTGATAAAGTTGCTTTACAAGGTAATATGGACCCATCCATGTTATATGCGCCACCGGCTCGTATAGAAGAAGAAGTGCAAAATATTCTATCAGGCTTCGGCCAAGGTGAAGGGCACGTATTTAATTTAGGTCATGGTATCCATCAGGATGTTCCACCTGAGCATGCAGGTACATTTGTGGATGCTGTTCACCGTTTATCCCGCCAATATCATCAATAACTATCGTTTATTGATCTTCTTGATTTGTGGTGTATTTATAGAATCTTGTAAGTACACCATTATCATCTATGATTAAGAATAATTAAATCTCATAAGCAATGGACGCATGATGGTTTTAGATACTCAACGATTACGAAAAGAACAAACTAGCCAAGCTTCAAAAATTATTTTGCAGGATGAATTTCCACCACTCAAATTGATTGGTGGAGCCGATGTAGGCTTTGAACAGCAAGGCACTATTACACGTGCAGTGGTAGCTGTACTATCTTGGCCACAGTTAGAACTTGTTGAGTATCAAATAGCTCGAATACCGACTCAATTGCCTTATATTCCGGGATTACTTTCTTTTCGTGAAGTCCCAGGGTTAATGGCGGCGTGGGAAAAAATACAAAACAAACCTGAATTAGTGCTTGTGGATGGGCAAGGGATTGCACATCCGCGGCGGTTTGGTGTTGCCTGCCATTTTGGGTTACAAGCGAATATAGCCACAATTGGTGTAGCAAAAAGCCGTTTATGTGGTGATGCGGTTGAGTTAAGTGAAGAGCCTGAAAGTGTTCAGCCGTTAATGGCAGGTGAAAATCAACTCGGTTGGGTGTTGCGGAGTAAAAAACGCTGCAAACCATTATATGTTTCGCCGGGGCATAAAGTAGGTTTTTCGTCTTCCCTAGCGTGGGTTAAGCAGTGTCTAAGAGGCTATCGGTTGCCGGAACCGACGCGTTTTGCTGACGGAATTGCATCAAATCGAACGTTTTTTAAGCGAATGAATGAGAAAATCAGCTAATTATCAGCAAAATATGTGGCATTGACAGATTTTCAGGTAAACTGCGAAGTATTAAGATTGATGAGTCAGAAATTATGTTAAGAAATCCCATTCATTTGAGGTTGGAAAAATTAGAAAGCTGGCAACATACAACTTTCATGGCGAGCCTATGTGAAAGAATGTATCCGAACTTTCAAATGTTTTGTCAGCAAACTGAATTTGCCGATGCAAAAGTTTATCGTTCCATCCTTGATTTAGTTTGGGAAACTTTGGTCATTAAAGATAGCAAAGTCAATTTCGACAATCAGTTAGAAAAATTAGAAGAAATTATCCCATCAGCAGATGATTTCGATATGTATGGTGTGTATCCAGCTATTGATGCCTGTATTGCATTAGGTGAAATTATTCATTCGAAATTGAGTGGTGAAACCCTCGAACACGCAATATTGGTTAGCGAAGCATCCATTCGTACAGTTGCCATGCTCGAAATGACTCAAGCAGGGCGGGAAATGACAGAAGAAGAACTCAAAGAAATCCCGGCCGTTGAAGAGGAATGGGATATCCAGTGGGACATTTTCCGCTTACTGGCAGCTTGTGAAGAGCGCGACTTAGAGTTAATTAAAGGATTAAAATCTGACCTCCGCGAAGCGGGGGTGAGCAATATAGGTATTACTTTAAGCTGATTTTCGCATTTTCATTATCGAAAACGTGACTTGACGCAGTAATGCTGAGTACTAAGACTTCACATTTGCCCCTACTCTGGTCTACATTTAGGGGCGAGAAGAAGTGGCTATCGGGGGCGTGTATCAGGGGCTGTCAATTTGGCATATCCGACGCACTCGATGCTTTGCAAACGATAAACACACTGTGTAAGGATAATTTATGAATAAGACTGAATTAGTTGATGCTATCGCAGAATCAGCGGACCTGACCAAAGTTCAGGCAAAAGCGGCATTAGAATCTACTCTGAATGCTATTTCTGAAACGCTGAAAAAAGGCGAGCAAGTCCAACTGGTCGGTTTCGGTACTTTTAAAGTTAGCCACCGTGCTGCGCGTACTGGTCGTAACCCACAAACTAAAGCAGAAATTCAAATTCCTGCTACAACTGTACCCGCTTTCTCTGCCGGTAAAGCACTGAAAGAAGCTGTAAAATAAGAACATTGTACAGACGAATCACCAGAAGGGGTAAAAAACTACCCCTTTTGTTTATTCAAAAAGGGTTGCTGGTATTGGGAGCCATCTCAATGCTAAGCGCCTGTTCTTCTAATGCACCAAAGCTACCTGAGTTTAGTGCAAGCGGTTTTATTGCCGATGATGGCGTCATTCGTATGTGGCGGCTAAATAATGCAAAAAGCCAACCTCTGGTCTTAATGGTGGTTTATAGCCCCTATAAAGGCACAGACACTTCCGTTAATTTCTTCGAGTACCGCTCTGGTAACCTCTGGCAAATTCGTAGCCAAATCTTGAATCAAAAAAATGGTGATATCACTGAACAATTACGTTTCGATAAAAATAATGACGTTATTTTTATGCAGCGTGCTCAAGATGGCCATAAAACATCACTTTCGGCTGATGAAATCACGCGTTGGCGCTTTGAAGCAGAACGCATACTCGAGACAAACACTGCACTGATTGTCGGCGGCGTCAAACTCTATCAAGGTCGCTGGCAACAAGGCAAAGTGACCACCTGTGAGGGTGATGTGCGCGAAGTGACTTTTGAAGCCTATGCTGAAAAGTGGTTACAAAACCGTGCGAAAGTGTGGCATTCCCAGCTAAATTTAGCGTGGTTGGAGTCTTCAGAGGGAAACCAGCTTTTGATGGTAGCTGATACCGATTTTTGCCGCTGGCAACCTTCTAAAGATAGCTTATAAATAATCGCTCGTCGTCTTTCGAGCCTCAGCTATATTGCTACGTTCGCTCACTCTAGTCACATACTTATGTATGTTCCTAGAGATTCTCTCTCTTGCAGCTTTGCTGTGATTCGAAATACTTAGAGCCATTGTCTGTGTGAATGGTCAAAGGCAAAAACAAGTTCAAAAAATAGAAAATAAAAAAGCTGATAAAAGTTTCCTCTTATCAGCTCAGGGAATGGTTTAGTACTTTGTATTATTTTATACGAGCGATAGCGCGGTAGCCGATGTCGTTGCGATAGAAGCTATCATTCCAGTGAATCGCTTTGGCGACTTCATAAGCTTTGGCTTGTGCTTTAGCAATATCATTACCTAATGCTGTTACGCATAGGACGCGACCACCGGCAGTCACGACTTCTCCATCTTTCATGCGAGTACCAGCATGGAAAACTTTACTATCCGTGGCTTCAGTGGTTGGTAAACCTGAAATTACATCGCCATTGTGGTAATCACCTGGGTAACCACCTGCAGCAATTACTACCCCTAAAGCAGGGCGTTCATCCCATAATGAATCTTTACCTGCTAACTCACCTTTCGCGCCAGCTAAACATAAAGCGACTAAGTCCGATTGCAAGCGCATCATAATAGGTTGAGTTTCAGGATCGCCAAAACGGCAGTTAAACTCGATAACTTTTGGGTTACCTGCTTTATCAATCATTAAACCTGCATATAAGAAGCCTTGGTAGCGATTTCCTTCTTGGTCCATACCTTTAACTGTAGGGTAAATGACTTGTTCCATTACGCGTTTATGTATTTCATCTGTCACAACAGGCGCTGGGGAGTAAGCGCCCATTCCACCAGTATTTAGGCCAGTATCACCATCACCAACACGTTTGTGATCTTGGCTAGTCGCCATTGGAATGACATTTTCACCATCTACCATAACGATGAAACTCGCTTCTTCACCATCAAGAAATTCTTCGATCACGATACGGTGGCCTGCATCACCAAAGGCATTCCCTGCTAACATGTCATGAACAGCTTCTTTCGCTTCTTGCAGAGTCATTGCAACAATAACCCCTTTACCTGCAGCAAGCCCATCTGCTTTGATCACGATTGGTGCGCCTACTTTATCTAAGTAAGCTAAAGCAGGTTCAATTTCAGTAAAATTTTCATAAGCCGCAGTAGGAATATGATGACGAGCTAAAAAATCTTTGGTAAATGCTTTTGAACCCTCAAGCTGTGCAGCACCTTGGGTTGGGCCAAAAATAGTTAAGCCAGCAGCCTTAAACGCATCGACTACACCAATAACCAATGGTGCTTCAGGGCCGACAATAGTTAAACCAATTTGCTTATCTTTGGCGAATTGAAGCAATCCATTGATATCAGTTGCCGAAATATTGACGTTTTCAAGGGTCGGCTCTAATGCTGTGCCTGCATTGCCTGGGGCAACATACACTTTATTTGCTAAAGGGGATTGAGCCGCTTTCCAAGCTAAGGCATGTTCACGGCCGCCGCCACCAATAATCAAAATATTCATTACTAGACTCCTAATAATTAGTGACGGAAATGACGCATATTAGTGAAAATCATGGCGATACCATGTTCATTTGCCGCCGCAATGACTTCATCATCACGGATAGAACCACCTGGTTGGATAACACAGGTTACTCCAACAGCAGCTGCGGCATCAATACCATCGCGGAATGGGAAAAAGGCATCTGAGGCCATTGCACAGCCAGCGACTTCTAAACCTTCATCAGCGGCTTTAATACCTGCAATTTTTGCAGAATAGACACGGCTCATTTGCCCTGCACCAATTCCAACGGTCATGTCATTTTTGGCATAAACAATCGCATTCGATTTCACAAACTTCGCGACTTTCCAGCAGAACATAGCATCTTTTAATTCACGCTCTGTAGGTTGGCGGTTTGTGACTACACGTAGCGCTTCCTTTTCAACCATACCTAAGTCACGGTCTTGTACCAATAAACCACCATTCACACGTTTAAAGTCTAATCCTGTAACTGGTTTGCTCCATTCGCCACATTCAAGTACGCGAACGTTTTGTTTAGTCTCAAGAATAGGTAGTGCATCTTTAGCAACAGAAGGCGCAATAATGACTTCCACAAATTGGCGATCGATAATGGCTTGAGCAGTTTCTTTATCTAATTGACGATTGAAAGCGATAATGCCGCCAAAAGCAGAAGTTGGATCAGTTTTGAATGCGTTATCATAAGCAGCATGAATCGAATCACCGATAGCGACACCACAAGGGTTTGCATGTTTAACAATGACACAAGCAGGCTCTTCGAATGATTTAACGCATTCAAGAGCTGCATCGGTATCAGCGATATTGTTATAAGACAGGGCTTTACCTTGGATCTGCTGAGCAGTTGCAATAGACGCTTCTTTTGGGTTTTCTTCTATATAAAAAGCGGCATCTTGATGGCTGTTCTCTCCGTAACGCATGTCTTGTTTCTTAATAAAATTTAAATTCAAGGTGCGAGGGAAACGGCCAGAAGGCTGGGTCGTATCACCATAATAAGGGGCAACTAATTCACCAAAGTAATTCGCAATCATGCTGTCATAAGCTGCAGTGTGTTCAAAAGCTTTAATTGCGAGGTCAAACCGCGTAGACCAATTGAGTGAGTTTTCGTGGTTATCCATTTCATCAATAATGATTTGATAGTCATTACTATTTACTACAATTGCTACGTCTTTATGGTTCTTAGCCGCGGAGCGCACCATGGTTGGGCCGCCGATATCAATATTCTCTACAGCATCTTCAAGGGTACAATTTGGTTTTGCCACGGTTTGGGCAAATGGATATAGATTAACAACGACCATATCAATCGGTGCAATATCATGCTGTTGCATAATGGCATCATCCGTACCACGACGACCTAAAATTCCGCCATGCACTTTCGGGTGCAATGTTTTTACTCGGCCATCCATCATTTCAGGGAACCCTGTGTAATCTGAAACTTCAGTTACGTTTAGTCCTGACTCAGCGAGTAACTTTGCAGTACCGCCGGTAGATAGGAGCTCAACACCACGTTGAGATAACGCCTTAGCGAATTCAACAACCCCTGTTTTATCAGACACACTAAGCAGGGCACGACGAATAGGACGAAGCAGTTGCATGAGATAGATCCCTTGGATTTGAATAAATAAGGCAATAACGAATATCAGTCAGTGAAAAACTCAACGAGCTTTTCTTATATACCTATTATATCTATTGATGAAAGCAAAGCGGAATTTGCCAACTTTCTCTATAACAATATATAAGTCACTAACAATTTCAGAACATAAAAACAAAATCAATGCTGAAATTTCTAACCAATTGTAACGCAAACGTTTGCGTAATGCGCGATAATTTTAAAATTATTTTCAGGTTGTGGATAACTTCGTGCATAAGTCAGTATAAGTAGGGGTTTTGCTGTGGAATGCAGCAGTTGAATAAAAAAATGCAAAAAAGGGGTTGCCAGATTTTTCTGACTCCCTATAATGCGCAT
>NZ_JAMPMI010000029.1:0-40358 GCF_028478065.1 Providencia sp. PROV255
TCTGAGTATTCAGGGGGGAATGCGATTGAGGGGATAAGGTAGTGAGTAATAGCTCACTTATTATAGGATTAAAAATATATCGGGTAAAAGAAGGAATAAAATATAGTGAATAAGGCCGCAGTAAGTTTTAAGTGATTACTTACTATAGAAATATACCAGTAAAGTTTATTAATAATGTAATTATATTCAATGAATAAATAATAATGACAATATTTAGTATTGAAAATAATTCAATGGAAAAGATTAGTTAGCCTACGTTGAGAATTGAGATTAAACTAGCACTATTTATTTATATGAAACTGATAATTAAATTATTTTCTCATCTATAATATATCTTTATGATATGTAATATTATATAAATTTTTTTATGATTTGAATGGTGTCTTAAAAATTAAAATATTACAAACTCATTTATTTAAAATATTTAATAAAGGAAATTCTTCCAATATTTTTTTAAACCATGGTGTAAATATTTCAGGCGTAAGAACGATCTCTTGTTTTAATTGAGGAAGACTTACCCACCGTATAGATGAAACTTCATCCCTATTTGGTTGAATATATTGGTTGTAATAACCAATAAAAATATGGTCATATTCATGTTCAATTAAGCCTCCCTGAACATCAGCTTTATAAATTAAGGAACCCACATATGTTAATGGGGTGACAAAGCCTAGCTCCTCTTGAAGCCTACGTTCAGCAGCTTTCTGAGTATCCTCATTAGGTTTAGGGTGACTACAGCAAGAATTTGCCCATTGCCCTGCTGAATGATATTTATGAAGTGCCCGTTGTTGAATTAATAGCTCATTTTGCTCATTAAAGATAAATACTGAAAATGCTCGATGTAGATAACCGAGTTGATGTGCCAATAATTTTGACATAACACCAACAGGTTCATCATGTTCATTAACTAAAATTAATTCATCTTCCATTTATACTATTTTCCATCATAAAAATTATTACACTAGTTTAGTATAATTAAAAATATAAGTTTGCATATTAGAGCTGTTTATTAGTTAACATGATTTTTTCAAAGCTCACAGCTATCATAAGCTTATATAGCTGTGAGATTAAAAATTATTTTTGTTGTAACACCCAAACAGCGGCTTCAACCCTTGATTTTAAATTGAGCTTTTTAAGTAAATGTTTAACATGTACTTTTACTGTGCTTTCTGCGATATCTAGTTTACGAGCTATCATTTTATTTGATAAGCCTTGTGATATCAGCTCTAGAATATCGGCTTCCCTTGGTGTTAATGAAGTTATATTATTATCATCCTGTGTGGTATTGTCTCTGAGTGATTCAGCAAGTACAGATGCTAATGTTGGGCTAACAACTAACTTACCGCTAGCGGCTTCTTTTAGGGCGACTATAAGCTCTTCAGGCTCCATATCTTTAAGCAAATAGCCATCAGCACCTCTTTTTAGTGCATTGACTAAATCATCACTATAATTAGAAACAGTAAAAAGAATAATCCTACCGGATAGTTCTCGCTTTCTAAGTTCATCAAGAGTTTCAAAACCATTCATTCCAGGCATGTTGAGATCCAGTAAAATAAGATCAGGATCTTGCTCTTCAGCGATCTGTATACCTGTTTTACCATCTCCTGCTTCACCGATAACTTGTAATGAAGATTCCAAACTAATCAATTGTTTGACTCCATTTCTTAGCATCGGATGATCATCAATAAGTAGAATGGTTGATTTTTCGTTTACTATATTTGTATTTTCCATAGATGATTTTCCGGTATGTTAAGCGTCAGATAAAGGAAAGGTAACTTTTACCTCTGTTCCACCTTGAGGCCTAGGTGTAATACAACAATTACCATTAAGGCTTAATGCTCTTTCTCTCATAATAATAAGCCCATAATGATTAAGTTTATCAGTGTTTGACGTGATCCCTGCACCATCGTCGATAATGGTAATAGTAACAATACCATCATACTGGTTTAATGAAACCTCAGCCGATGTTGCATTAGCATGTTTTAGAATATTAGTTAATGCTTCTCGGACGATTTGTATAATATGAATAGATTGGTGTGGTGAAATACTCTTTGCGGGTAGGTCGTAGTTTAAGGTTACTGTATACCCCATACGTTCGCTAAATTCATTAATGGTACTTTCTAATGAGGGAAGTAGGCCAGGTTCCATTAATTTAAGCCTAAATGTGGTTAATAGCTCTCTCAGTTGGCTATATGCGGTATTAATTTCGCTGCGCATTTCTGTTAAAAGCTGTTGAGGTTTTTCTGGTAATGGCTCAGGCTGTAATTGCAGATAGCTAATTTGCATTTTCAAACAAGATAAAGACTGAGCGATAGAGTCATGAAGTTCGCGTGCAATTGCAGAACGTTCATCCATGATAAGCAACTGTTGTTGTTGTTCTATTTGGTGCTCCATCGCGAGCATACCAGAGATTTGTTTTGCTAGAACAGAAACGAGGTTGTTTTGTTCGTCTGAAAGTATTTGATTATCTTCAATCTCACCAATAATAACGCCATAACGATGCATATTGTCTGATAAATCCCATTGTAAGCTGAGAGGTTTATCGATTGAAATTTGTTGTTTTAGCTTCGTTGTCTTCTCTTCAGATAATCCGGTTGAATGGCAACATATTTCATGAAAATAGGCTTCATTACTTTCTTCATACAACCGTAAACTTAGATTTTTGAGTATGGTAATGTTTTCTAGTTCAATAAGGACTTTTTGTAATCGCAAATAGAGGGGATCTGATGAATGAAGAATTTGGTTTGATTGATATAAATAAGATAACACTTTATTTTTTGTGATTAAATCTGCAGTTTTTTCTGCAACTCTTTCTTCAAGTTGATGATAGCTTAGCGCTAATTCATCTGACATTTGATTCAGCGTTTCTCCTAATGCGTTTAACTCATCTTGCCTATTATTTTTAGGGTAGCGTTGGCTAAAATCTTTTCGCCCAATCGCATTGACCATTGATAATAATTTAACCCATGGGTAATAAATTTTTCTTCTTAAGTGCCAGATGGTTCCCATAAGTAATAAGAATACTAAGCTAATAAAAATCAGTTGTGTCATAGCTACATAAGCAATCTTTCTTTCTGTTTTCTCATCAATATTATGAACCAATTCATCAAGTTTACTTACAAATGATATAACTTCGTACCTTGCATCGTTAGGCGTATTTGCTTCCATTAATGAAGGTCGTAAGATATGTAACCAGTAATTATAGAGCTCATCAAATTGAGGTGTTAAGCTTTCAATTTTTACAACTTGAGTCAGTTCTGGGCTAATGAGGTCAGATTCTAATGCGTCGAGATAACGCTGATTTTGAGTGTTCAGAGGGACGAGAGAAAGCAATCTGTAGCTCTGCATTCGTAGTGAACCTGATTTATTTATTGCGTGAGCATTACCTTGTACACTTATAATCATTCGATTAGAAATCGTCATCCCAATAATTCCTAAGATCGCAATAAGTAGCATAAGGCCGATCACTTGGTTAATAATTGAAAATCGACGATACAGTGTGGGCATGTGTCACTTCCTTAAAGAGTCGTGCTAGCGAACTTAAAATGCATAGTTCTAGTATTGTTCATAAAGGGGCGAATATTAAATATACTACTTTGGTAGTAATTTTCTGGTGTTATAACAAAATAGAAAATAGAAAATAAAATTTCTCTTTAAGTTTTGTACTTTTATTTATTGATATATAAGATTAAATTTGGTTTAGTCTGGAATGGGGATACGTATTATAGCTTAAATTAAAGATGAATTTCCTTTGATTTAGATCAGTTTAAATATCGATGAAAATCAATGTGTAAAATAATATACACCGAAAAATGTTACTGAAAAACTATCGAATGGCAGGAAGAAAGATAGCTCTAATCGATAGAGCTATCTTTTTGTTTTAGGCTTTTTTAAATTTTTTGAATAGTGAGATTATCGCGACAAGGATTAGGCCGGTTACTAGCCCAAAACATAAATTAATTATAGTCGGTAAGACAAACTGCATAGTACTACCAATGATAGGTGTTAAGGTTGCGGTAAATGATATTTCGGTAATCCATTCTGAAATATAGCTGATACCGTGCGTTAGGATACCTCCACCGACCATAAACATCGCAGCTGTTCCTACAATAGATAATGTTTTCATGAGATAAGGAGTCGCATAAATTAAGGCATTACCACATTTTTTTAATAAAGAAGAGGTTTTCTTCTGTAAATAAAAGCCTAAGTCATCTAATTTCACAATACCTGCAACTAAGCCATACACACCGACAGTCATCACGATAGCAATGATAGAGAGTACGGCTACTTGGTTGATAAAAGAGGTAGTGGAAACAATGCCGAGTGTGATGGCAATAATTTCAGCTGATAAAACAAAATCGGTTCGAATAGCTCCTTTGATTTTTTTACTTTCAAATTCCTTAAGTTCTTCTGCTGATAATTGCAATTGGTGTTGGGGAGTAGAATCTTTTGCATTAGAATGCAATAGCTTATGAGTGATTTTTTCTGCTCCTTCAAAACAAAGATAGGCTCCACCAATCATGAGTAGAGGTGTGATAGCCCAAGGGATAAACGCACTGATTAACAACGCTAAAGGAACAAGTATTAATTTATTAACAAATGACCCTTTAGCGACGGCCCAAACAACAGGAATTTCTCTTTCTGCGCGAACCCCTGTAACTTGCTGGGCGTTTAGTGCGAGGTCATCACCTAAAACTCCGGATGTTTTTTTGGCAGCCATTTTTGTCATGACGGAAACATCGTCTAGTACAGCGGCAATATCATCAAGTAATGTGAGTAAGCTACTTCCAGCCACAAGAATATCCTCAATATTTTTTAAGGTGTCATTAATGTTTATTAGGTCAATTAATGGATAATTAGTTCATTACAATATAAATCATACTTACAAATAAGATAATTCCATTGCAGATTGATAAATCTGAATTTTAAATTATTAAATTTTTATGACAATGGAACCAATGTGATTTTTTCTTTTCTAACTTATTAATTTTAGTGAAGTAACATGAAGTGACATATTGCTATCTGCTACTTTGCTTTATATTTGGTTTAATTATTTAGCTTATGAATAATTTTTAATAGATTGGTATAGGGTTAATACATGTCTTCTCAGCCAGTTTTGAGTATTGTCGTTGCTGTATATAATGGTGAAAAATTTCTACCTCAGTTTTTTGATAGCTTAATCGCGCAAAAGTTAGAAAATTGGGAGTTGATCGTTGTTAATGATGGTTCTAAAGATAAAAGTGAAGACATCATTAAGTCTTACTCAGATAAATTTGTACATTTAAAAGTGCTTTATCAAGAGAACCAAGGCGTATCAGTTGCCCGTAATACGGGGATGGTAGAGGCTACGGGAAAATATATTACATTCCCTGATATTGACGATGAAATTAGCCCTCAAATGTATGGGCGTTTATTAGAAATAGCATTATCAAATGACCTCGATGTTGCAACCTGTAATGGAACTTATGTTTATACTAATGGTGATGCACCAAAGGCAATTTTCCCACCGAATAAAGTCCCGTCAACTGGGGTAATTTCAGGCCCTGAATGGCTTGAAATTGGCTTAAGTTCACGCAAGTTTCTGCATGTAACTTGGCTGAATTTATATCGTTTGGACATGTTGCGCCAACACAAATTTTTCTTTGAGCCTAAGTTACATCATCAAGACATTCCTTGGACGACGGAAGTCTTACTCGTGGCGAAGCGCGTGCAATTTATTAATGAACAATACTACCGATATTTAATCCATAACCAATCTGTTTCGCATTCATTAAGTGGTGATGAACGCTCTGTCCGCAAGATAAAAACGTATTTGAAGATTATTGATATGCTGCTAAATATTTACCAGCGTTATCCTGAACAAGTTAAACAGGCACCAGCTTGCTTATGGCAGGTAGGAAAGGAAGGTTTGGGGGTGATTCAAGCGCTATTAGCCATTAAATCACCCGATGTACAGAAGGAAATGGTACAACTATTTTTTGATAAGGGTTATTGGCAAATAGTGTGGGCGCATGCAACAACAGTAAAATTAAAATGGCGATTAATTAGACGCTACACTAAGTTAAAAGAAATTATCAAATCATAATCTTCTGAAAAGGTAGCTGTTTTTATAGGCTACCTTTTTGTTTTTATTTTTCTAGTTGCTTTAGAGAAGCAATAAACATATCCCATAACTGAGGGTTATTTAATGTTGTGGCGACTTGTGTGTGGCAATCTGCTTTAGCTGGATGGCGAAAGTCAGTCACTGTCATACCTGTTGTTAGAGCGCCTTGTAGCTCGATATCAATTGGAGCCTTAATCGTTTCCATTATGGATGGGTCGATAACATAAGCAACAGCGCATAGGTCGTGAACCGGGGCGTGGTCAGTATAGCCATTACGTCTACGGTAACCTGCCGTGTAGTAATTTAGAGATTCAACAACAAAGTCACTTACAGGTGTATTTAACGCTGCAATTGCTTCCATTATTTGGTCGTCTGGCCTTGCTTGGTGTGTAAGGTCTAACCCAATCATAGTGATAGGCCAAGTTTCATTAAACACGATATGAGCAGCTTCAGGGTCTATAAGGATATTGAATTCGGCGACTGCAGTACGGTTGCCCGTATGGTAGCCTCCTCCCATTAAAACAACTTCTTTTACTAATTCTACAATTTCAGGTGCTTTCCTCACGGCTAAAGCAATATTTGTGAGTCCTCCGATAGGTACGAGAGTAACCGTTTTAGAGGGATGTGACTTCAGCGTATCAATAATTAAGTCCACAGCGTGTCGTTGGTCAATAGGTAATTTGGGTTCAGGGAGGTGAGTGCCGTCCAGTCCTGTTGTTCCATGAACTTCTGGGGCAGTCTGTATTGTTCTCACTAATGGCCTAGAGCAACCAGCAGCGATAGGGATATCATTTGCACTAACGAATTCCATAATTGCGCGTGCATTATAAGTAACTTTGTCTAAAGTTTGGTTTCCGACAACCGTCGTTACCGCAAGTAACTCTACATTTGAATTGCCTAATGCTAAGAAAATTGCCATTGCATCATCATGGCCAGGGTCACAATCGATAATAATTTTATTGCTAGACATTATTTCTCCTTTTATTAGGTTATTTACTTTTAATTAACATAATATATGGATAAATTTATTTTTATGTGATGTAAGTTCTATTTTTATGAATACTAATGTAATGAAATTATTCATTAGGGTTACTAATATAGAGTGATGTGATTAACATATTAATAACAATCGTGTTGAGTTTATAAAGATAATGTGTTCTTTATGAAGTTTTAAGCAATATAAATGAAGCCGCCTAGAGGGGGTTTATTAATTAGTTAATAATTGTGGAGGCAGAATGGAGAACTATCTGGAAAAATTACCTGATGTCATTGATTCTGTTGCAACTAACCAGTTTTATCCTAATTTATTATCATGGTTATCTTCACTTATTGCATTCGATAATGCGATTGTTTACTCCTTTGAAAAAGGAGCTCCACCCCGATTTCTTTCCAAAGTAGAGCGCCGTAATAGCGATAGTATTAACAGAATCTATCAACGAGGTGCTTATTTAATGGATCCATTCTACCAAGAAATCCAAAAGGGAGGCGCTTCCAAAGTATTAACACTAAAAGAACTCGCACCTAAAGGATTTTATCATACAGATTATTATCTCAATTTTTATCGTAAGACAGGGTGGTGTGATGAAGCTGGGTTGTTATTAGATATTTCAACTGACAGGCAATTAGGCATTTTTTTTGGTAATGAAGATAGGCCTTTTTTCTCGGGAAAATATACGCAAGCGCCCCTTAAAGACGCCTTCGATATCATTCGTAGTATGGTGAAACTTCATAAAGATGTTTCTCCTTCTTCGGTGTCGAACCACCATCAAAATACTGATATGCAAACACGATTTGGGCTGACACCAAGAGAGTGTGAAGTTGTCGAATTAATCTTAGCAGGTAAAGGTTCACCACAAATTGCACAGATGCTTTTCATTAGTTTAGGAACAGTGAAAAATCATCGTAAAAATATCTATCAAAAACTAAATATTAATTCACAGGTTGAATTATTTAACTTATTAATGAATAGGTTAAGCTAAGTATAATGTGTTTTTATATTTATTTTAACCTAATGATTTAATAGCATTTTATAGCTTGTTATCTTTTTTATTGCTGCATTATTTTTTTTATTTTTGTCTAGATGATTTGTATGAACTAAAATTAAATTAACAATCATTATTATTAATATAAGAATGGTTTATTAATTATTTGATTTTTAGATTGTTTTTTTATTTTTTTTAAAATTTTATTATTATTTAAATATTCTACTTGCGTCACAATTGTTAACTTTATGTTTCGAATGTCCCTAAAGGGCTATGTAATTGTTAATGTAAGGTTAAGATAATCGAGTTATCGAAAGATACTAAATAGGGTATCCATAATGAATAACCAAGTAGAATCATTGACTTACTATGCAGCAACTAAAAAGTATGACTTACGTTTTCCTACGCTAAAGGAAGATCTTGATGTTGATGTGGTGATTATTGGTGGTGGTTTTTCTGGGATCCATACTGCGCTTGAGCTGTGTGAGAAAGGGATTACCAATATCGCTATTTTGGAAGGACGGCACCTTGGCTACGGTGGTTCAGGGCGTAATGGCGGGCAAGTAATGGCGGGCATTGGCCATGATATCGATGCAATCAAAAAATATGTCGGGCCAGAGGGTTTAGAAACGATTTTTAAACTCAGTAATATGGGCGCAGGGATCATGCGTGATCGTATCGCTAAATATGATATTGATGCAGATTTTTGCCGTGGTTACGCATACTTAGGTAGTAATAAGCGCCAAGAAAAAACCTTACGCAGTTGGCTAAAAGATTTTAAGTCAGTTGATCCTGATGAAGAAATTGAGTTTTACAGTGGCTCAGAACTAAAACAGATTATTGATTCTGATGCTTATACCTGTGGGATCAAACACATGGGTGGCGGTCATGTTCATTCATTGAATTTATTATTGGGTGAAGCGAAAGCGATTAGTGAAATATATGGCGCTAAAATATTTGAAAATAGCCAAGTATTAAATGTGGAATATGGTAATACCATCAAAGTCAGAACTGCGATGGGAACAGTTAAAGCACAGAAAATGCTGTGGGCTTGCGATTCATTTTTAAATGGCCTTGAGCCGACGATTTACCCTAAAACTATTAATACTTACGCATATCAATTAATGACGGAAGAGCTACCTGATGAATTAATCGAGCAAATTAGCCCAATTCGTGGTGCTTATAGTGATATTCGTCCTGTAATAGATTACTACCGGGTGACGAATGAGAATCGCCTATTATTTGGCAGTTCCACTCATTTTCTTGAATATATTCCGTCTGATCTTAAAGCATGGAATCGTAATTTAATGCTAAAAGTCTTTCCTTACCTCAAAGACGTCAAAATTGAATTAGCTTGGGGTGGACCAATGGCATGTAGTGCAAATTTATTTCCACAAATTGGTTCATTACCACAACACAAAAATGTGTTTTATGCACAGGGCTATTCAGGTTTTGGTGTTACGCCAAGCCAGATTGTGTGCAAAGTTCTTGCTGAAGGGATGGTGGAAGGTTCTCATCGTTATGACTTAATGAGTTCTATCCCGCACGCCAATATTATTGGTAAAGATAGTCTGCGTAATGTGATTGTTTCGTTGGCAAAAATAATGCATCAGACATCCGGTTATTGGCAAGGTCGTCGCTAATTCGTTATCCACCTAATTAGTTTATTAAAATCGATTAAAGGTAAAAATTATGATTAGTCCATTACTGTTAAATAAACCACTACCTGAGTTATTGAATGTTGGTAGCGTGACAAATTTAGGCTCTGTGGTTGTTGAAGGCGATCCTCAAGCGAGTGTTGCAATGATCCACGGTGAACCAACGGATAACCTGACCTGCGGTATTTTTGCTTGTACTAAAGGCAAGTTCAAAATGGTATATCCATTTGATGAAATGGCGACAGTCCACGAAGGTTCGGTGAAGTTAACGGATGTGAAAACCGGTGTGACGGTTGAATACCATAAAGGCGATACCTGGTTTGCCGCGAAAGGTACCGAAGTTTTATGGGAAATTGATACACCACGCTTCGTAAAACATTACTTAGCTTGTGTAAATGCCTAATTAATTTCTATTGAGTGGAGTGATAACAATGAGCGAGTTAACCCTATTACCAGAAGTCAGTGAGTTTTTGAAGCGTCAGCACGGTCATTTTATCAACGGGTTACCGGTTTCTGGCAAAGGCGATACTTTTTTTGATGTTGTTAACCCAGCCACTGAACAGGTTATTGCTAAAGTAAAAGAAGGAACTTTAGCGGAAGTTGATGCCGCAATGGATGCGGCTCATGCTGCATTTAAAGGAGTTTGGGCAAACACGACACCAATGGAAAGAGGGAATTGCTTAAACCGCCTTGCTGACTTGCTTGAAAAGCACCTTGAAGAATTAGCCCAGTTAGAGACGTTATGCTCAGGTAAAACCATTCAATTATCTCGTTTTCTTGAAGTGGGGTCATCTGCGCAGTTTTTGCGTTATTTTGCCGGTTGGGCGACTAAAATCAGCGGGGAAACATTGAATGTTTCATTGCCTTCTTTTAATGGTGAGAAATATTCTGCATTTACCCAGCGTGAACCTGTTGGTGTTGTGGCTGGTATTATTCCTTGGAACTTTTCTATTATGATTTCCATTTGGAAATTAGCGGCTGCTTTAACATGTGGCTGTACGATTGTGTTGAAACCAAGTGAATTTACTCCACTAACTATGCTAAGAGTGGTGGAATTGGCAAAAGAGGCGGGAATTCCTGACGGTGTAATTAATATCGTAAATGGTGGTGGTCGTGAAGTTGGGCCGGCACTGATTCATCATCCACTTTGTTCTAAAGTGACATTTACGGGGTCTGTACCGACTGGGCTGGCGGTAGGGCGTTCAGCAATGGAAGGTAAATTAACCCGAGTAACACTGGAGCTTGGTGGGAAAAATGGTGCTGCATTCTTAGCTGACCTTCCGGTTGAAAAAATTGTTAATGGGATTATTGAAGCGGGGTATCTAAATCAAGGGCAAATTTGCGCGGCTGCTGAGCGGTTCTATATTCCATCTAAATTGATGGATGAAGTATTAGCGCAACTAAAAACGCGTTTGTCTGCGATGAAAGTCGGTTCTCCATTGGATGAAACAACCGAGATGGGGCCGCTGGCCAATAAAGCGCATTACGAAAAAATCTTAGGTTTGTTTGAAAAAGCTCGCCAAGAGGGTAGTGAAATTATTTATGGTGGCCAACCCATTGCAGGCGCTGGGTACTTTGTGCCTCCAACCATTATTCGTGCTAATAGCCCAGATGATGTATTGATGAAAGAGGAAACATTTGGGCCAATAGGGACTTTCTTGAGTTACGATGACGAAGAAGAACTTATTGAGATGATGAATAGCACTCCGTTTGGTTTAGCTGCGAGTTTATGGACAAATGATCTTAGTAAAGCAATGCGTATGATTTCACGCATTGAAGCGGGAACGGTATGGGTGAATATGCATACCTTCCTTGACCCCGCAGTGCCATTTGGTGGCATTAAGTCATCAGGTATTGGTCGTGAATTTGGTAGTGCCTTTATTGAGTATTACACAGAGTTAAAGTCTGTCATGGTGCGTTATTAGTGTTCAATTTATATTCAATTAATCAACATTTCCCGGCCATCGTGCCGGGTTTTTTATATTTGATAGATACTATGGCTTATTAATCAATTCAAAGACAAAGCTATTGTGGATGTTTATCCACGGCGGGTGGTCGTTAGATTTACTGTCATTTTTCTTGGTGAATGATAAACCCGGATGAAACAAGCTCGGTTCGGTTAGTCACATTTGCTTTAGTGAAGATATTGCGTAAGTGAGTCTTCACTGTTGATAGCGAAACCCCCAGTAATAATGCAATTCGCTTATTGCTCGCGCCTTCTCGTACTAAATGGATAATTTCTTGTTCTTTGGGGGTATAAGCCACTAAGGAATCAGGTAGTACATCAAATGTCATCAGCTCAGCGACAGGTAAAATAGTATTTAATCGCATGATTTCTTGTTGGCTAAATGGGCTGTCTCGCAGCACCGAAATCCCCGCAATAATTTTATTTTTACGACGAATAAATATTTCCGCCATATCAGTCATGTTATTTGGTTGCATAAAATCATGGAAAAAAGCTTGATTCTGCTGGCGTATTTCAGAATCCATTCTCACTAAGCGTAAATCATCGCTGCGAAAATGGTCAGGGTGTAAAGGATCTAATTGGTGAAAATAAGCGAGATACTCTTCATGCATTTTTGCCGGTATCCCGTGAAGAACGTAGTTATCTGGTTGGCAATGATCATTCACGAGGTAATACACCAATGCAGAAACCGGAATAATATGCGCAATGGTATTTAGGCAGCAATCAATCAATGTTTGTTGATGAGGCTCGAATAATGGTGAATTCATCATATTCCCTTGTGTACTAATCGAATTATTATCATGCCTCTTAATGGATTTAACATAAAATAAACATATTAATAACGTGAAGTTGATAGCAGTATTTAAAACTCATGAAAACCTCATGAATATTGATTTGCTGCTTTTTGGTATCTTTAGAAAGATATTTATTAATATATTAACAAGTGGTTTGTTTGTTACATATTGATATTACTTTAATTATTTTTTTTGTTTTTAAAAATATGGGTACTTTTCGCGAGCTATACTTTATTTCCCCTCTCTCTGGGTATCGTCCTTTAGAACGATAGCAGTGGATTTAAGCTTATTTCTATAGTGGATATGAAACCACTTTATTTTTACAAAAAATTCACATTAATAGCTAGGTAGAGAGTGAGAGGGAAGCAAGATGAATTTATCCTCAAAATTGTCGACACATTTAGAAAAAGGGAAAGTTGGCTTTCCGACCACCTTGGCGAGTTCTGCTGGTTTGATTATGGCCAGTCCTGTTATTTTAACCGTCACGAGTGGATTCGGCATCGGTGGCGATACGTTTGCCTTAGCGGTGCTACTCAGTTTCATCATGATGCAAGCTCAGTTAACTACATTTTCGGAGGCTGCGGCCATTCTCCCAACGTCAGGCTCAGTATATGACTATATCTCTTGTGGGATGGGACGCTTTTGGGCGATAACAGGTGCGCTTTCGGCTTACTTGATTGTGCATGTGTTTGCAGGAACTGCCGAAACTATTCTGTCAGGGATTATGGCTCTCGTTAATTTTGAGCATCTCAACACGGTCTTAGAGACCAGTAACTCATCTTGGATGGTTGGTGTTGGGTTGGTTGTCACGTTTGGTATCTTAAATGCATTTGGTATTGAAGCCTTTGGTAAGGTCGAGGTTGTACTGACATTTGCCATGTGGTCCACGTTAGTAATTTTTAGTGTGAGTGGTTTGTTGTTGCCATTTCATGTGGATATGGACGGCTGGTTTGGTCAGCCACTCAATACGGACCCAACACTAATACTGAGCTTTGTTGGTATGGCAATGTTCATGTTTGTTGGTTGTGAGCTAGTAACCCCAATGGCTCCTGAAATTAAAAATTCCGCGAAAGTGATTCCCCGTGCGATGACAACAGGTTTATTTTGTGTCGCACTCTGTATGGTGTTATTCGGTGCAGCGCTAGCGAACCAAGTGGAAAATGTGGTCGTTGACCCGCTGACAGGTACGCGTTTACTTGAAACACCGATGGCAATCCCTGCATTCGCCGAAATTGTTATGGGTGAGTTTGGTAAATACTGGATAGGTATCGCGTTATTACTGGCTGGTGGAGCGACCATCAATACGTTAATGGCAGCGGTTCCTCGCATTCTTTATGGAATGGCTCTTGATGGGGCATTACCACGCATCTTTGCTTATTTGCACCCTCGTTTTAAAACTCCAGTATTCGGTATTTTAGTAGCTGTGATGATCCCATGTTTGCACGCTTTTGCTATTCAAGGCGACCTTGATCGTATCATTCCATTGGTACTGGCGGCGGTGTGTTCTTGGGGTACGGCTTACTTGCTGGTAACGATTTCAGTAGTGTTATTGCGTATTCGTCGACCTGACTTACATCGAGCCTATCGTTCGCCTTTTTTCCCTATACCGCAAATTATTTCGAGTGTCGGGATTATTTTAGCGATTGTGTATATCACTCCACCAGGCATGAATAAATCGGATATCTATATTCCTTTTGCCATTATGTTAGGTTTAACAGCCGGATATGCATTAATTTGGACCGTTTTTGTACAGAAAGTGAACCCATTTAAACCTGTGGATGTTGAATACGTTTTATCTAATTCCTTCGCTGATGAAGAAATGGAAGGAGGCCAACTTGAGCCATTACGTAACCTCGCCTAAACCGTCTTTGTGGAAGAAAATCGGTAAGTTTACCCAGCAACGTTTGCCTGCCGGATATCAAACAGGATTGACTCTTAACCGTGTTGAGAAGGACATGGCGCCTTATCCATGTGAGTGGGGGGCTCCCGGAGTGCTTCATGTGCAGCCTCAACCCGAATTAACGATTGAGGTGACTGAACGGCCAAGAAAATTGTTTCTCGCTTTTATTGTGTATAGCCGTTTTGCGGTATCTGGCCAATGTACAGATAGTATCAATGCAAAAATTGAAGTAAAAACCCGTGGGACTATAAAGAAGAAGCATATCCATTTTGTTTCGAAGCAGATGGATGGGCAGAAAGTTATTGAATGGCTGAATGAGTACCCAATTATTAGGCAAACATTAGAAGAGCTGGAATTTAATCATTGCGAGATAGAGTTTAGCCGAGGTCGTTGGCGTTGTGAAATTGAGCCTTACACGGCATCAGAAATGGTGAGCCGCATTCCCGCGACTCGCCGTTATTTGAGATTAATAAAAAAACAACGCTATTATTTATTGAGTGCGCTGCAGTTAATTAACCAACTGGTGGAAAAACGTGCTGTGAGCCATTGAGTTTAAAAGAGTTTTTTGATAGTAATAATTATTATCAATTGACTCACTGGAATTTGATGTGAAATCTTTGCCTCTTTTAGGTTGTATGTTGTTTTCTTCTGCGGTGATGGCAACACACGCTGACTGTATACGTTTATCTGAGCTTTCCTTTGCTGAAGGGGTACATGATAGCGAAGGTCATAGCTGCTTATCTTTTGAAGTATCGCAGCAAGATTTTATAAAACAACGCGGTGAAGGTCTTTCCAAGGTTCTATTATTGGATTCCAATAAACAGCCAGTGCGTGCATTGCATGAGTACGGTTCAGTACAAGAACCTCATAGTGCGGATTATTTAGTATCAAAAAATGGGGTTTATTATTTAGCGTTGAATGGTGAGCCGGGTAAACCTTGGCAATTAAAGTTTGATGTCACCCAGTACCAGCCTTTAGCCATTAAAAAGGATAATGAACCGGTTACTCCTAAGCTGCAAAGTTTATTGGATGAATATTATCAAAATGGTGATACAAGCGCATTTTGGCAAGCCGTTGCCGCGCAAGGAACGCCACTGGTTGAAGATTTTTCAAATAGACAAAAACGGGTGACATTCCTTTGGCGTGGCGCGAAAGCAAACGCCTATATTTTAGGTGCGCCGTCAGGTAATCACGAAAGAATGGCCCATTTGGCGGGAACGGATATTTGGTATCGTTCTTTTATCATCCCTAATGATACGTTATCGCAATATAAAATTGCACCAGATATCCCTTCTGTACCGGAAGGCGGTTTTGCTCAACGTAAAGCAATTCTAGTCACCGCGCAGTCTGACCCATATAATTCTCACGTTATTCCTTCCCTAAATGTCGATAAATATAATCGTTTTTCGTTGTTATCATTGGCACCGAACATACGCCAGTGTCACTTTCCTGATGTAGAAAATCGGCAGATTAAAGGCCGTTTAGAGACTTTTACGTTGGTGAGTCAAATATTAAAAAACGAAAGAAAAATAACGGTTTATCAGCCTAATGTACCAATGGAAACACCGGCGTTATTGTTGCTATTGGATGGGCAAATTTACCAGCAAAACTATCAAATGGAGAAATTCTTTGATAAGTGGATGAATCAGGGGAGTTTTCCAGCTATGAATATTATATTTGTTGATAGCATAAATTCAGAGCGTCGTGGGGATGAGCTTCCCCCAAATGATGCCTTTCCTAAGTTGCTGGCAGATGAGCTTATGCCTCAATTAGCACAAATGGGAATTCAAGCGCCTGCAAGCCATACGATTATTGCGGGTTCCAGTTATGGTGGGATTGGCGCGACATGGAATGCATTACAACATCCTGAAATCTTCGGTAATGTTATCAGTATGTCAGGATCTTATTGGTGGGCTCCAAAAGATAAAGACCCTGAGTGGTTAATTCGTGAAATCGAAATTATACCAACGCAACCTATCCGTTTTTTCCTTGAGGCCGGCTTATTCGAACAACGCGGTAGTTGGGGGGGAATTATTCAGAACCACTACCGATTACTGGATGTTCTAAAACACAAAGGTTATCAAGTTGATGCTATTGAGTTACCTAGCGGGCACGACTATGTTTCTTGGTGTGAAACGCTTTATGAGGGAACAAATCAACTTGTGTCACAATGGTAAATAGCCATAACACTGATTCACAACAAGCAGCTTATATTTAGCTGCTTTTTCACATTTATGACAAACGTCTTCATTTCGCCATAAAAGCGTCATTCAACTGTCATCTAGCTCCTTTAGCATGCCTGTCATTATTTGAAATACACATTTTCTCTTTTTATTATTGATTGGCAAGGAAACAGTTATGACTGGTAATTTTATGAAATCCCTTTTAGCTGTCACGGTAAGTACTTTAATTTTAGGAAGTGCAGTCCCTGCCTACGCGGCTGATAAAAATGATGCGGTGTCAGAAAACCGTGCGGCACAAGGTGATATCACAAAATTTGGTGGTGCGCGTCGTTTAGCGACAGAGCAAACTGATATCATGAAAGCGGCACTTCACAATGGCCAAGCCAAAAATGTGATTCTGTTTATTGGTGATGGTATGGGTGACTCAGAGATAACCGTTGCCCGTAACTATGCAGAAGGTGCTTCAGGGTTCTTTAAAGGAATCGATGCCTTGCCAATTACAGGCCAATATACCCATTATGCGTTAGATAAGAAAACCCAAAAACCAGACTATGTGACTGACTCTGCAGCGTCTGCCACGGCGTGGTCTTCTGGTGTAAAAACCTACAATGGCGCATTAGGGATTGATGTATTTGGCAACGATCATGAGACATTAATTGAGATAGCTAAACGTAATGGTAAAGCGACGGGTAACGTCACAACCTCTGAGATTCAAGACGCTACGCCAGCTGCACAGTTTTCGCATGTGAGTGCGCGTAAATGTTATGGCCCTGAGGAAACAGCAGAAAAATGTGCGGCTAACGCGCTAGAAAATGGCGGTCGAGGTTCAATTTCAGAGCAACTGTTGGTAACTCGCCCAGATGTCACCCTTGGTGGTGGAGCTAAGAGCTTCAAGCAAGAAGCAAAGGCGGGTGACTACAAAGGTAAAACGTTGGAGCAACAGGCGATTGAGCGTGGGTATAATATTGTGCGTGACGCTAAGTCATTAGACAGCATTACTGTTGCAAATCAAGATAAACCTGTTCTGGGCTTATTCCATGATGGCAACATGACTGTTGCATGGGAAGGCCCGAAAGCAGTTCATTACGGTAATATCAACAATGCGCCGTTAGAATGTAAACCGAATGCTAAGTTAGACCCGAATGCACCAACATTGGCTCAAATGACGAAAAAAGCGATTGAGCTGTTAGAAGTCAACCCAAATGGTTTCTTCTTGCAGGTTGAAAGTGCTTCTATCGATAAGCAAGACCATAAAGCAAACCCATGTGGTCAAATTGGTGAAACTGTCGCTCTCGACCAAGCTGTACAAGTCGGCTTAGATTTCGCTAAAAAACATGGTGATACATTAGTTATCGTGACCGCTGACCATTCACATTCAAGCCAAATTATTCCTGAAGGCACTAAGTCAACGGGTTTAACGCAGGCGTTGATTACTAAAGACGGTTCTGTGATGGTGGTAAATTACGGTAACTCTGAAGAAGATGATTCTCAAGAGCACACGGGTGCTCAGTTACGTGTGGCGGCTTATGGTCCACATGCGGCAAACGTAATGGGTCTGACTGACCAAACTGATTTGTTCTTTACCATGCGCGATGCAATGGGATTGAAGCAATAAACCAACCCTGTAGTAAAAATTCTCCGCAATAGGATGTTGCGGGGAGTTTTTTTATTTCTAGCCCTTTTTTTTCTTATTTTTCAACCATGCCTCAATGAACGTACTAAACATTTGCACTTCTTTTTTTATTCATTATCTTGATAAATTGATTTATTAAATAACAATAAATGTGCTTATTCATAGGCACGAATAATGAGAATGACATTATGAGAGAAGTTCGCGAACTGCAACGAGAGGAAATCCCATCTGTTTGGTCTATCGACCGCACTGAATTAATTGAAAACCTTTATCTATATCGAAATGGTGAGTTGGTGCTATCCAAGCAGCGGTTTGATATGAAAGGTTGGCCAGAAGGCGAACCTGAAGCTTATACCCCTCATTTGTTGGAAAGTTATGACCAAGGAGCGGTATTTCTTGGTATTTTTGAGCAGGGCAAGCTAATTGCTGCCGCAAGTTTAGATAATGTGTGGCGCGGCGAACAAAAAAATTTACTGCAATTGTCTTTCCTGCATGTGAGCCACTCACATCGTGGTAAAGGTTTAGCAGGGATGTTATTCCAACAATGCGCTGAAATGGCGATACAAAAAGGTGCAAAAGGCTTATATATTTCTGCGACACCTTCAGAAAATACGGTGCACTTTTATCAACATCTCGGTTGTTCCTTAATTGCCCAGCCTGACCCTGAATTATTTGCATTGGAGCCCGAAGATATTCATTTTATTTATCTATTTTCGTAAGTTTGTATTTTGTAAAATAAGTGTTAATTTATAGCGTGGTGAAATAAAAAAGCATTGAAATTTACTAGAAACTAGATATGATTGATAATCATTATCATTTAAGGGTGTTGAGGTCACTATGCCAACTAGCATATCAAAAACCACAGGTTTAAGGCGAATAGGTGCTGGCCTTTGGGGTGTTTTTGCTGTGATATTGCTGAGCATTGCTTATATACTCAATAATATGGGCTTAGATAATCTAAAAATCATTATGATTACCATGATGGTAGCAACCGCTGGGATGCTATTTAATCGCGGTTCTCGTCGTTTATTGATTGTCCCCGCAGTTATTTCACTCGCATGTTTTATGATGGCCTTTGTTCTACAAAGGTAGTTCTATAATCTAATCAGTAAGTAAACAGAACAAAATAGAGAATTAGGGCAGCGCTAGTCGTACAAGGAAGGTCAAAATGGGCAGGGTGTTATAAACAATGACTGACCAGTGGTGCGAAAGGGGGGACTTGAACCCCCACGTCCGAAGGACACTAACACCTGAAGCTAGCGCGTCTACCAATTCCGCCACCCTCGCAATACTGTCTCGTCAATACTAAATTATTGTGGTTTATACAAAGTTAGTGGTGCGAAAGGGGGGACTTGAACCCCCACGTCCATAGGACACTAACACCTGAAGCTAGCGCGTCTACCAATTCCGCCACCCTCGCAATACCTAACTAAACTTTGATTCATCAATGCTTCTAACCAGCAATAATGTGGTGCGGATTTTAGGCTAATTTCGACGAACGTCAATAATTTTTTTATGAAGTATTTTTCGATTGATGAAAAAATGGCCGGTAAAGGAGCACCAGCCAATGAGTAGTATGATAAATTGTGCTTTAGTTAAATTATTAGCGATTAAATTAACGCTTAACTGCTTGGTAAACTTTAAATTTTCCTGTTTTGGCAAGTACTTCGTGACTACCAAAAGCTTTATCGAGCAAATCAGGGTAGGGTAAGAAAGCATTAGCTACGATGCGCAAACGTCCACCTTTTTTCAGGTATTTAGGGGCTTGGTAAATCATATTTTCAACCGCACGATAACTGGTATTTAGGCCATCATGGAATGGTGGATTTGAAATAATCCAATCAAATTTATCGTTAATATCAGAGTAAGCATCACTTGCGATGACTTTACCGACCAGTTTATTGGCCTCAAGAGTGGATGCTGCGGAATCAAGCGCAGACGCACTGACATCACTTAAGGTGAGTTTGAGCTCTGGGTTTTGTGAGCCGATCACCGCAGCGATCACGCCATTGCCACAGGCGAGATCAAGCAGATCACCGCTCATTGGGTCAGTTAGCGTGGACAATAGTAGATCACTACCGATATCCAGCTCATTATGGCTAAATACCCCAGGTAATGCATTAATTCTAACATTATCAATTTGATAATGACGCCACCAGCGAGCAATATCAAAGGTTGTGGGTTGTTCTAATTCACCATAGTACAAGCCACAACGGCGTGCAGAGTCGATTTTTTGTAAGTTAGCGATCCCTTCCATAATAGATTCGGCGCTTTTAACACCACTGCGATTCTCGCCGACGATAAAAATTTGGCTACCTGCAGCAAGGTGAGTACAAAGGTCATCGAGTTGGAAGCAGGCTTCTTGCTTGTTTTTTTGCCAAAAATAAATGAGAGTATCGCAAGGCTGGATAAATTCTGCTGGGGTTATGGCAGAGAATAACGCCATATCACCCA
Source organism: Providencia sp. PROV255 (assembly GCF_028478065.1). Taxonomy (NCBI): domain Bacteria; kingdom Pseudomonadati; phylum Pseudomonadota; class Gammaproteobacteria; order Enterobacterales; family Morganellaceae; genus Providencia; species Providencia sp. PROV255. The sequence goes on from NZ_JAMPMI010000029.1 coordinate 20,674, forward strand.
TTAACGGTTGTAAGCGTTGCCAGTGATGATACTGGTTGGTGATGACGCGAACACTAGCTGCTTCTAAGGTTGCAGCGAGCTCATCCTGAATGTCACCAGCCAAAATGACATGACGATCTATAAAATGTTCGAGATGGCGTTGAATAACTTCGCTGGCAGGTGTCAGTAATGACATATTCTGTCAATCTCCTAAAATAATAAAAAAACCGATGACATCTTACCAAAGATAAGAGAAATAGCATTGCTCTGTTGGCGCTATTAATCCCCTTTGATAAGATGTGGTTGTAAAATTGCGACTGGAAAATCAAATGACACGACGTGACAGGCTTTTAGAACAAATGGGGATCACTCAATGGATGGTGAGAAATCCTGCTGTGTTACGTGGTGAACGTGGTGTAAGGATCCCAGCGTCGACTAAGCTTATTATTATTACTGATGAGAACCTTGATTTAAATAGCCAATTGCTAAAAGATGTTTTTCTTTCCATGAATATTGCACAGGACGATGTGGTTTGTGTCAATTCAGAGCAATTAGGTTTAATCCCAACACCAATAATAACACCATGTTGGGTATTAGGTGATGAAATCCAGCCTGAAGGTTCAAAAGTCATGTTTACTTCACCTGTTTTGTCTGAGCTAAGTACAAGCTGTAGCGCTAAACGGGCACTATGGAAACAAATTTATCAATATGATGAAAATTTCAACACTAAAGCAATCTGATCTTGCAACTGCGTACTTAATTGAGAAGTTAAGCCATGACTTTCCATGGACTGAGCGAGTTTTTTATGGAAATCAAGGGGAAAAGTATCATAACTTAAAAATTTCTGTTAATAATCAAATTATTGGTTATGCGATAACACAATGTGTTCTTGATGAGGCGACCCTATTCAATATTGCTCTCCACCCTGATTACCAAGGGAAAGGGTATGGCCGCTTGTTGCTAGAAGAGCTTATCAAGGAACTGATAAAGAAAGGCATTCTCACATTATGGTTAGAAGTGAGAGAATCAAATGCATCTGCTTTGCATCTATACGATAAGCTAGGTTTTCACCAAGTAACGGTACGTAAAGATTACTACCCTGCCAAAAAAGGCCGAGAAGATGCTTTAGTACTTGCTTTAACTCTATTTTCCGATGAATAAATTTAAGTAATAAATAATTTATTACTAATATAATTAAAACCCCAATATGTTGTCAGACATACTGGGGTTTGTGCTTTTAGTGACGATTATTTTTCAATTTCAGGAAGAATAGGTTTACTAATTATTTGGATATTATCTTTTAACTCTTTTTTGGCTGCAGCTTGTGCATTGACTTCTTCATTGAGGCCTTTATAGGTGGAGTAACACATAATTAGCATCATGATGGATAATGGCACCGCCATAGCAACCAGTGCGGATTGCAAACCTGATAATCCACCTGTCATAATTAGCACGATCGCGATTGCTGCAATAATGACTCCCCAAATGGTTTTAGTGACATGAGAAGGATTTGGGTTCCCATTTTCGCTGACCATTCCCAGTACAAATACCGCTGAGTTAGCAGAAGTAATAAAGAAAATCAGCACTAAGGCAATGGCTAAAATACTGATAAATGTTGATGCAGGGAAATAGTCTAAGAACTTAAACAATGCGGATGTGACATCGGTTTTTACGGCATCAGCCAGTGCTGTTTGGCCTAGATTTTGAATAAGATGGATTGCTGACCCACCCATGACTGCAAACCAAGCAAAAGCACTTAATACAGGAATAAATACTGCGCCAATCATAAATTCTTTGATTGTTCTTCCTTTCGATATACGAGCCACAAAGCTGCCAACTAGCGGTGCCCATGCTATCCACCAACCAAAGTAAAACAGTGTCCAGTTAGCAATCCAAGTACCGTCATTATAGGGTTCAGTGCGAAATGACATGCTGACAAAATTTTGGACGTAGTCTCCAATGCCTTGGAATAAGACTTTTAAGATAGTTTGGGTTGGGCCAGATAGAAAGATAAATGCCATCAATCCTAGAGCAAGTATGATATTTAAGTTTGATAGGTGTTTTATTGCCCCTTGTAGCCCGGAAATTGTCGAAGCAACATAAACAACAGTAATGATAGCAATCAAACCAATTTGTACATAAATACTAATGGGCAATCCCCATAAGTAATTCATACCACTGTTAACTTGTAGTGTACCAAAGCCTAATGATGTGGCGATACCAATAACGACCGATAACATCACCAATATATTGATCCATTTCCCGACAGAGCCGTAGATCCGATCCCCAATTAAGGGATAGAAAACAGAACTAAGTGACGACGGGAGCTTTTTCCTAAATTGGAAATAGCCCAAAGCCACACCGACGAGTGCATAACACGCCCATGCGGAAACCCCCCAGTGTAGATAGACATATTGCATGGCTGCTTTGGCCGACTGTTCTGTTGAACCTTGACCAACTGGTGGGCTGATATAATAGGAAACAGGCTCTGCCACTCCCCAGAACATCAAACTGATACCAATTGAGGCACTGAATAACATCGCAATCCAAGTGACTGTGCTGTATTCCGGCTTATCATTGTCATCACCAAGACGTATGTGACCAAATTTGGAAAATCCAAGAAACATACAAAAGCTGAAAAAGATAAAAACGGAACCTAGGATAAACCAACCTAGATTGTTATAGATAAAACTTAAGGCGGAATGTGAAAAAGCTTCCAGTTTATCAGGAATAAATGCCCCAAAACTGATTAACGCCAGACTAAAGGCTAGCGACACGTAAAATACGGATTTTTTGTGATTCATCATACCTCTTCTCCAGTTGCTCACTTATTTTTTTCTTTTATGAGAGTTGGCTTGCAGGGAATACTCGTTTTGTTTTTAAGGGTACTTTTTTGTTAAATGCTACTTTTGGTTTACAGAGAATAGCCATGCAAAGATTACGCAGTCAACAAGTAATTAACTAATTATTAACAGTTAAAATAATTACAATCTATGTAATGCATTGTTATTTATTAAATAAATCTTTTTGACTAAATTTTTATCAATATTTCATTTGATCATTAATGCGATCTGCATTAACATTCCTGAAAAATGTGTTAACTATAAGTTTACATAAGTGAGGGCAATTATGAGCAATGCAGCTAAAGTCATTTCGATTAATGATCACCTTGATATTGATAACGCATGGACAATCCCTGCTCGTTATTACACGTCTAATGATGTTTTTGAGTATGAAAAAGAAAAAATATTTGCTAATTCATGGGTTTGTGTCGCTCATGTTAGTGAGGTAAAAGAAAAAAATTCGTATATCACTCGTGAGCTCATTGGCGAAAGCCTCGTGATTGTTCGTGGTCGTGATGATGTATTGCGTGGTTTTTATAATGTCTGCCCGCACCGTGGACACCAGTTGATCAGCGGTGAAAGTGGTAAAGTCAAAAATGTGATTACTTGCCCTTACCATGCGTGGGCATTCAAGTTAGATGGTCAACTAGCACATGCGACCAATTGTGAGAATGTGAACAATTTTGAAGCAGATGCAATGTCATTGAGTAGCTTCCATGTTATTGAACATGCAGGGTTTATCTATGTAAATATGACAGTTGGTGAACCACAACCTATTGAAGAGCAGCTTCCAGGCTTAGCCGAAAAAATGCAAGAAGCATGTGCGGTGATTAGCGATTTAAAATTGGCTGCACGTTTTGTTAGTCATACACCAGCCAATTGGAAAACCATCGTTGATAACTATATTGAGTGTTATCACTGTCCAACTAACCATGTGAGCTTTGCAAGTTCCGTAGATGTTAACGTATACGAACACCAATTATTGGATAATTGGACTGTTCAAATTGGTAAAGCAAAACCCTCTGAGTCCTCTTATCAGTTTGATGAATCTGTTTTAGACCCTCGTTTCTTTGGTTTTTGGATTTGGCCAAGCACCATGTTCAATATGCCTCCTGGCGGGGATTTCATGACGGTGATTTATGAGTTTCCAGTGAACGCAGGGGAAACCTTGCAGCACTATGATATTTATTTCCTCAATGAAGAACTGACTGAATATCAGAAAAACTTAGTTGAATGGTATCGTACCGTATTCCGCCCAGAAGATCTGCGCTTGGTGGAAAGTGTACAAAAAGGATTGCGATCACGAGGTTACCGAGGCCAAGGGCGCATTATGGCTGACAGACAGCGTAGTGGAATTAGTGAACATGGTGTTGCCCATTTCCACAAAATTGTTGCTGGCGCACACACTGAGTAATCACGTTATCCATAAAAAAACAAAAGGAGAAGTCACAAATGCATCATTTAACTCACCCTGCGCTATTTCGTCAGTCATGCTACATCAATGGGCAATGGGTTGATTCAGATAAAAAAATCCCTGTGACTAATCCTGTTGACCAATCTGTGCTGGGAACAATTCCCAGCCTGTCAGTCACCCAAGTGGATGACGCTATTGAACAAGCGCATGTCGCAATGGAAGATTGGAGTAAGCTTACTGCTAAAGCGCGTTCTATCATTTTACGCCACTGGTTTGAGCTGATTGAAGCCCATGTTGATGATCTTGGGCGTTTAATGACTCTTGAACAAGGTAAGCCGTTGCATGAGGCAAAAGGTGAAATTCGCTATGCGGCTTCTTTTATCGAATGGTTTGCGGAGGAGGGGAAACGTGTTTATGGGGAAACCATCCCTCAAACGGTGGGAAGTAACCGTCTTTCGACAATCAAGCAGCCGATCGGTGTTTGCAGTGCGATTACTCCGTGGAATTTTCCCGCAGCGATGATCACTCGTAAAGCGGCTCCAGCACTGGCTGCGGGTTGTAGTATTATCATCAAGCCAGCGACTGAAACGCCTTTTACGGCACTTGCCCTCGCTCAGTTGGCCGATGAAGCGGGCATTCCCGCAGGGATATTCAATATCATTACTGGGGATTCTCGTGTTTTAGGTGAACGTCTAACTAAACATGAGCTTATTAGTAAGTTTTCATTCACCGGTTCAACGCAAGTTGGCCGAGTATTGTCTGAGCAGTGTGCATCGACAATTAAAAAAACATCACTCGAACTGGGGGGAAATGCGCCTTTTATTGTTTTTGATGATGCAGATATTGATAAAGCGGTAAAAAGTGCGGTGCAAGCGAAGTTTCGTAATGGCGGGCAAACCTGTGTTTGTGTGAACCGTTTTTATCTTCAAGATGCTATTTTCGATGAATTTCAGTCCAAGTTCGTTGCAGAAGTCGACAAATTGCAAGTCGGTAATGGCCTTGAAATAGGAACGGATATTGGGCCTATGATAACAACACGTGCCATTGATGGTATGAATGAGTTACTGCAAGATGCACTCGCGAAAGGGGCACACCAATTAACCTTAGGTAGCGAAGTGGCGGAGTATGGCAATTTCTTTAATCCAAAAGTTCTTGTTGATGTTGATGACTCAATGAGGATTGTTCATGAAGAAATCTTTGGTCCTATTGCAACATTGATTCGTTTTAGTGATGAAAATGAAGTGATTGCTCGTGCCAATAATACGATTTATGGCTTAGCGGCTTATTTCTTTTCTCGTGATGTTAGCCGTGTTTACCGCGTTGCTGAAAAACTGCAAAGTGGCATGGTAGGTATCAATACAGGCTTAATTTCTAATGAAGTTGCTCCTTTTGGAGGAGTAAAACAATCAGGTTTAGGAAAAGAAGGCTCTCGATATGGCATTGAGGATTATTTAAGTACTAAGTATCTGTGTTTAGATATTGAATAATGAGAGGGGCACTGTGATGAACCAACAAAAAATTGCAGTCAATGTCAGTCGAATTGAGCAAATTAGCCCAAATATCAAAATGTTCGAGTTTGTTGCACAAGAGGGCGCGCTAATGCCTTTTAGCGCAGGTAGTCATGTCACCGTTCATATGGGTGAGCAGGCTGGTTTGCAACGTGCATATTCATTAATCAGTGACCCACAGCAATGTGGAAGCTATTGTATTTCAGTCTTACGTGATGAAAATTCGAAAGGCGGTTCGGCATTTATGCATGAGCACCTATCTGCTGGGGATAGTTTATATTTGTCCCCAGCGCAGAATTTTTTCTCATTAGCTGCGGATAACCAATGTAAGCATATTTTGATCGCAGGTGGGATTGGGATCACGCCTTTTCTTTCTTATCTCTATGAGCTAGAAGAAAATGAAATGGATTTTGAGCTTCATTACTGTTTTCGTGATAGTGCAACAGCGGCATTTCTTGAACATTTACAACAGCGTATTGGCTCGCGGTTATTTCTTTATGACAGCAGCCAAGGGCAGCGAATGTCTGTCGAACAATTGGTTAAAGCACAAGCGAGTAATAGCCATCTGTATGTATGTGGCCCTCAATCATTAATTAATGAGGTGATTGAAAAGGGTCATCAGCACCTTGGCGAATCACAGGTTCATTTTGAAAATTTTGGTGAAATTGCCAGTGAAGGGGATTCATTTGAGGTCTATTTTCAACGTTCAGGCTTTAGTTTGGAAGTGGGTAAAGACGAGTCTATTTTACAGGTAATCGAAGCTGATAAGCGCATTAACGTGGAATGTTTATGCCGTAATGGAGTTTGTGGGACTTGTGAGACGGCGATACTTGAGGGAGAGGCCGACCACCGTGACCACTACCTTGATGATGATGAAAAAGCCGAGCAAAAAACGATGATGTTGTGTGTTTCGCGAGCTAAATCTAAACGATTAGTTCTTGATTTATAATCAAAGCTGCCCCGCTTTAGCCATAAGTGGGGCAAGATACTGGTTTTAAATATCTTTTAATTCAAACATTAAAAAAGGCTGTTTTTCATCATTAAAGTGTTGATAAGCCGTAATTTGCTTATCTTGAAATACGATTTGCCCCCGCCCAGTGCGAAATACTTCATCTAACCATGGCTTATGGTTGATCACTAATTGATACAATAAACGTTGTAGTTCAAGGTAATCTATTTCAGTCGATTGGTTGTGTAAGTTGCTGGCTAATATTTCACCTGCTTTATCGGTAAATACGACTAAATGATTGAAATGGGACAATAAGACGTCGAAATAGCATTTGATTTTACGCAGGCGCAGTTCGGTATTTTTACGTTCTGTGTTGTCTAAGCTGATCCCAACCAGTTTTGTCACTTTGCCATTCGGGCCTTTAACCCCTGTCGCTCGGGAGGTGATCCAGCGGTAATCGTCTTCCCAGTTAATTTTAAAATCCATTTCATGGGCACCACCTTCACGGATAATTTTAGAATATCCATTGACCAGTTTTTCTTTGGAGTCATGGCTCATTAAGGCCCAGAAATCTTCATTACTGGTGATTTTAATGCCATAAACGGCTTCAACGTTGTCCGAGTAGTTCAATTCTCCCGTTAATAAGTCCCACTCCCATGTCACGATATCTGCCGACTCTTGAAGATGAACTTCGTTGATGTTGCGCATGACACCTGAATTGCTAACAGTAACTTGGTTATTGGTATATTCACCGTATTTCAACCATATTTTGTCGACATCCAATAACGTGGCGAGCTTTTCAAGATTATCTTCATCAATCATACCGCCTTTTGTCCACTTATTAACCGCCGTTCGGGAAACCCCAAGGGCTTCAGCTGCTTTTAATTGACTCATTTTTTTCTGTTTTAGCAATTTCAACAAACGTTCTTTGAATGTCTCTGTTTCTGTCATCAATTCATGTTTACCTTATAACTTATGGGGTTAACTAAAAACCATGTGATAAGTGAGTAGCAAGGTATTGCTCTAGATTTTCGATAAAGACTCTAAGATTAGCACTCGTTCGGAGACTTCTCGAATATACAGCATAAACATCTGCGGTTTGGTGCCATTGCGGTAACACTCGTACTAATTGGCCAGACTGTAACTCAGGCTGCACACTCCATTGGGAGCGCAATAGGATCCCTTCGCCACTTAAACACCATTGTTTAGCGACTTCACCATTGTTGACGGTTAATTTGCTATTGGGGGTGACCGTCATACTTTCTTGCTGTTGTTCAAGCTTCCATACGGCGGGGGCTTGGTTGCGCTCTTTAATCGCAATACAAAAGTGTTTTTGTTCTAACTCTTGTGGATATTTTGGGTAGCCGTGTTTTGCTAAATAGGTTGGTGAAGCGCACAAAATTCGTTGGTTTTGTGCAATTCGCCTTGCAATAAATTGCTCTGCTATTGCACCGCCAATACAGATATCAACATCAATGTTTTCACTAATAATATCGACAGACTTATCGGTTAAAGTGAGATCAATACCTAATAAAGGATAATTTCCCCGTAGTGTGAGGATAAACGGGTTAATATAAGTACTGCCAAACCCTGTGCTACAACTGATACGCAGTGAGCCGCGGATCTCTTCACGACAGGCGTTGAGTTGCTGTTGCATCTGTTCCAATTCAGCTAGCATCACTTCACTGCTACGTAAAATAATTTGCCCTTCGTGAGTTAGCTTAATTGAGCGAGCAGTCCTAAAAAATAAAGTTTGTCCTAAATTTTCTTCTAGCAATTTAATGCGTTTAGAAACATAAGCTGGGGACACTAACAGCTGTGAAGCCGCTTGAGAGAAACTCATCAAGCGGGCAACTGTGACAAAAACGCGGATATCCTCTAACGAAGGAAGCTTGTTCATAGTTTGTAAACCTAAGGATTACACTTCATATCTATACTTTATCACAGCAACCCCTAAACTGGAGAACAAACAGACATAATTCATTTATCAGAGGTTTTCACAATGTCACAATTTAATATAGCGGTTATTCCTGGTGATGGTATTGGTACCGAAGTGATCCCTGAAGGATTAAAAGTATTAGTAGCAGCAGCCAATAAACACAATGTAAAACTTAACTTTACCCATTTTGATTGGTCGTGCGAAACCTATCACCGTACTGGGCGCATGATGCCTGAAGATGGCTTAGAACAGTTGCAAAAATTTGATGCGATTTTCCTCGGCGCGGTAGGGTTCCCTGGTGTTCCTGATCATATTTCATTATGGGGGCTGCTATTACCCATCCGCCGCGCTTTTAACCAATATGTTAACTTACGCCCTGTACGCTTATTTGATGGCATTAAATGCCCACTAGCAGATAAAAAACCGGGAGATATTGATTTTTATGTCGTGCGTGAAAACGTTGAAGGGGAATATTCTGCGATTGGCGGTATTCAGTACGAAGGTACGGATGAAGAACTGGTATTGCAACAAAGTATTTTTACCCGTAAAGGTACCGACCGTATCTTAAAATATGCTTTTGATTTGGCGCAGTCACGCGAGAAAAAACATTTAAGTTCAGCGACGAAATCTAACGGGCTATTTCATTCAATGCCTTATTGGGATAGCCGTGTAGCCGAAATGGCGAAGCAATACCCAGATATCAAAGTTGACCAATTCCATATTGATATTTTTGCAGCAAACTTAGTGAGAATGCCAGAGTTCTACGATGTGATTGTCGGGTCAAACCTGTTTGGTGATATTTTGTCTGATTTAGGACCTGCTTGTACGGGAACTATTGCGATTGCGCCATCGGCCAATATTAACCCAGAAAAACAATTCCCATCGATGTTTGAGCCTGTTCACGGGTCAGCACCTGATATCGCAGGGCAAAATATTGCCAACCCGATTGGTACGATTTGGGCTGCAGCCATGATGATGCAGCATTTGGGATGTCTCGAGATGCATGATTCTATCATGTCCGCAGTAGAAACAGCGATTAAACAACGTCAACATTTGACTCGCGATATGGGAGGCAATGCTAGTACACAGGCGCTAGGGGATGAAATTACCCGTTTAGTCAGTGCCTAAAGGCGGTATTTATTGAGCCAATTTAGTGAGCTATCGGGGGACTGTTTTGCCTGTTCCTCGATGCTTTGATTGTTAATACCCCCAAGATCTGCGAAAATATCCGCCAATTTTGATTAACAAGACGGATTTGCGACGCCAAGAGCCACATTGAGCCTCTTCGAATGCTTATACAAATCTGTATATAAACGAAAAGAACGGTTAAATGACAGATCAGAACTTTCTCCATGAAGTTAGCACACGCAGAACGTTTGCTATCATATCCCACCCCGATGCGGGTAAAACCACAATCACTGAAAAAGTGTTATTGTTCGGGCATGCTATTCAACGTGCAGGTACGGTAAAAGGCCGTGGCTCTAATCAACACGCTAAATCTGACTGGATGGAAATGGAAAAGCAGCGTGGTATTTCGATTACTACCTCTGTCATGCAGTTTCCTTATAATGATTGTCTTGTTAACTTACTGGATACCCCAGGGCACGAAGACTTCTCCGAAGATACTTACCGTACATTAACGGCGGTTGACTGCTGCTTGATGGTGATTGACTCCGGTAAAGGGGTTGAAGACCGGACACGTAAGCTGATGGAAGTTACCCGCCTACGTGATACTCCAATCTTAACTTTCATGAATAAATTGGACCGTGATATTCGTGATCCAATGGAATTAATGGATGAAGTGGAAAATGAGCTGAAAATTGCTTGTTGTCCAATCACATGGCCTATCGGTTGCGGTAAACTATTCAAGGGTGTTTATCATTTATTACGTGATGAAACAATCCTATACCAAACAGGCCAAGGGCATACGATTCAAGAAGTCCGTATAATTAAAGGGTTAAACAACCCCGATCTCGATGCCGCTGTTGGTGAGGAACTAGCCGCGCAGTTACGCGATGAGCTGGAATTGGTTCAAGGGGCATCCCATGAATTTGACCATGATGCATTTTTGCAGGGTGAATTAACCCCTGTCTTTTTCGGCACTGCATTAGGTAACTTTGGTGTTGACCATATGTTAGATGGCTTAGTTGAATGGGCTCCACAGCCGCAGCCACGCCAAACAGATTTACGCCAAGTGAATGCGACAGAAGAAAAATTCACCGGTTTCGTATTTAAAATTCAAGCGAATATGGACCCGAAACACCGTGACCGTGTTGCATTTATGCGTATTGTTTCAGGTACTTATGAAAAAGGCATGAAACTACGCCAAGTGCGTATCAAAAAAGATGTGGTTATTTCTGATGCTTTAACCTTTATGGCGGGGGATCGCTCTCAGGTCGAAAACGCCTATGCAGGGGATATCATTGGGTTACACAACCATGGCACGATTCAAATCGGTGATACCTTCACGCAAGGTGAAGAACTCAAGTTTACGGGGATTCCTAACTTTGCACCTGAATTATTCCGCCGTATTCGTTTACGTGACCCATTAAAGCAAAAACAACTGTTAAAAGGCCTCGTTCAGTTATCTGAAGAGGGGGCGGTACAGGTTTTCCGCCCGTTAACTAACAATGATTTAATTGTTGGTGCTGTAGGGGTGCTGCAGTTTGATGTGGTGGTTTCACGTTTGAAAAGCGAATATAACGTTGAAGCTATCTATGAAGCCGTTAACGTTTCTACTGCGCGTTGGGTTGAGTGTGATGATGCGAAGAAATTCGAAGAGTTTAAACGCAAAAATGAGCAAAACTTAGCCCTTGATGGTGGCGATAACTTATCTTATATCGCACCGACTATGGTGAATCTTAACCTCACCAGTGAACGTTACCCTGACGTTAAATTCCGCAAAACACGCGAACACTAATTGCGTTGATGGCCCACGGCTAACAATAGTCAGTGGGTCATCTTATTTCGAACTTCATTTAAAGCTTCTTTTTCTGTTTTTTGGTGCTTATCATCAAGAATATTCTGTCTTTATTACCTTTCTCTTTATTTTTTATATTTTTTTACTTAGGCTATATTATTCGTTGTCCATTGCAGTGAAAGGAAGGTTTTTATGAAAAAAGCAAAACTATTGAGCGTGTTAGGAGTTATTGGGTTGAGCTGGACGCTAGCAGCTTGTAGCTCATCATCGGATAGTGCTTTGAAAAAACAAGCTTCAGAAACATGGGACAGTGCATCTAAGACAGTGGAAATGGCCGGTAAAGACACTGGGAATGCCATTTCGAGTGGCGCTAAAAATACCGGTGAGTACATTGATGACTCAGCGATTACTGCGGACGTAAAAGGAAAATTACTGGGTACGAAAGGTATTTCGAGTAACAGCGTATCAGTTAAAACCGTCAATGGTGTTGTTTACTTATCAGGCTTTGTAAAATCAGCCGATCAGATAGATAAAATTACCCAAGTCGCCTCTCAAGTTAAAGGGGTAAAATCAGTACAAAATGGTTTAGTGATTGCTAACTAATCTATAAATAAATGTCTCAATAGCTCATATTGCTGAATATTTATTGTACAATCTTGATAGGGTGGGCTTTCAAAAGGAAGCTCATTCTGTTTTTGAGCTATTTCAAATGAACTTCTGTCATCTAGAGGCATTATGGGAAAACACGTTTCAGTTACACTTGGCACGATTGAGCCGCTTGCATTCTTTGATAATATTAACTCGGGAAAAACTGCCCTGATTTGTGAAGGTGGCGGCCAACGAGGGATTTTTACAGCGGGTGTACTGGATGAGTTTCTTATTTCTGACTTCAACCCTTTTGATCTGATGATAGGTACTTCAGCAGGGGCTCAAAACCTGTCTGCGTATATTTGTGGGCAAGCGGGTTATGCGCGCCGTGTGATCACTCGCTATACGACCAATTCGGCATTTTTTAATCCACTACGCTTTATCCGTGGAGGCCATCTGATTGATTTAGATTGGCTCGTCGACACCACAGCAAAAGAATTCCCATTACGTATACAAGCAGGGCTCGATTTATTAAATTCAGGTCGTGAATTCTATATGGGAGCAAGCCGCAGTGATGATTTTTCAGCCGCTTTTCTAAAACCTGACGCTGACAATTGGCTCGATATTATTCGCGCATCCAGCGCTATCCCTGGCTTTTACCGGGCAGGTGTCGAATTTGATGGCACGCTTTACCAAGATGGTGGCATTAGTGCAGCTATCCCAGTTGAAGAGGCATACCGCCGCGGTGCAGAGACTATTGTGGTGATCCGTACCGTGCCTTCCCAAATGTATTTTACCCCTGAATGGGTGAAAAGAATGACTCGGTGGCTGGAAGGGGATAAGAATGGCCTACAACGTATGGCTGCGATGCTGAAAGTTCATCTGAAAAGCTACCGTAGAACACAAGAATTTATTGAAAACCCACCAAAAGATGTACAAGTCTTTGAGATTTATCCACCTGTTCCACTGAAAAGCAGTGCACTGGGTAGTAAGGTGTCTTCGCTTAATCAAGATTACCATACGGGGCGCCGGTGTGGTCGTTATTTTATTGCTGCACTGGGTAATGCCTTTGAGCACAACACAAATCGCTTTAGCCATACCTTGGCACAAAAAATTGAGTCTAACCCATTAGATATTCAGCTTGAGCCACAAGTACCGAACGAACTCATTCCGGAATTGGTGGCAGAGCCTGTCACGTCAATGCCTTTGGCCGCAATATCAGCAAATGAAAACCGTGATGGCTAAACATCAATTTATCGATACCCATTGCCATTTTGATTTCCCTCCTTTTAGTGATTCCTTCGCTGAAAGTTTGCAGCTTGCTCGACAAAGTGGCGTGAGTGATATTGTTATTCCTACCGTGAGTGTGGATAATTTTGCACGAGTTTGGCAACTGGCACAGCGGTATTCGCAGTTGCATGCAGCTATGGGGTTTCATCCGTTATATTTGAGCCAGTTTCAAGAGCAACACATTGATATTTTGGTTGATTATCTTAACCAAAAAAATAAAAAGTGTGTGGCGATAGGGGAAATAGGGCTCGACCTCTATATGCAAAACCCTCAGTTTGAACGCCAGCAAGTGGTATTGTCCGCCCAATTAAAGCTAGCGAAACAGTTTGATTTACCAGTTATTTTGCATTCACGCAAAAGTCATGACCCATTAGCGGCGATGTTGCGTCGTTTTGATGTTCCTGCTCGTGGAGTCGTACATGGCTTTGCTGGTAGCCTATCTCAAGCGCAAGCCTTTGTTAAGCTGGGTTATTATATTGGTGTGGGTGGGACAATTACCTATGAAAGAGCGAATAAAACTCGCGATGTGATGTCACAACTTCCTTTGACTTCATTATTATTCGAAACGGATGCCCCCGATATGCCTGTTTCAGGTTTCCAAGGCGAGCCAAATCGACCTGAGCGTATTGAGTGGGTTTTTCGTTCATTATGTGAGCTTCGCCACGAATCCCCTGCAGAAATAGCCCAACAACTTTACAACAATAGTTTGTCGTTATTTAATCTTCCTCAGTAAAACCGTATACATAATCATAAATAATATTTATATAATTTCATTAATTAGCTATTTAAATCTATTTAGTTTTTATTGTGGCTAATTGGGATTTTAGTGCCTTTCCAGACTAAACTGAGTTGATTTTGTGATTTTTATCACATTACTTGAATTTTTGTTGTTTATTGCAGTATGTATTTGTGATGAGTATTGCGGGTTATTGGTGATGACTAGGTATAATCATTAAACTAAGAGTCAAGGCGACTTACACGTTTCCTTATATATCAACCTAAAATAAAGTGAACAGGGATCCTTCCATGCAGCTCATTATGAGTATTATCGGAATGGCGGTACTTATCGCGATAGCTATTCTATTTTCCAGCAATCGCCGAGCAATTAGGCTACGCACAGTTGGCGGCGCATTTTTAATTCAATTAGCCATTGGTGCATTTGTTCTTTATGTTCCTGCGGGGCGTAGTGTGCTCCAAGGGATGTCTGACGCGGTTTCTAAAGTTATTGGATATGGTCAAGATGGGATGAGCTTCATCTTTGGCGGTTTGGTTTCCGATAAAATGTTTGAACTGTTTGGCGGCGGTGGTTTTATTTTTGCTTTCCGCGTTTTGCCAATCATTGTTTTCTTCTCTTCATTGATTGCTGTCCTTTACTACTTAGGGATCATGCAGTTAGTGATTAAAGTACTTGGTGGTGGCCTGCAAAAAATATTGGGAACCTCAAGAACAGAATCGTTATCTGCGACAGCAAATATCTTCGTTGGGCAAACGGAAGCGCCATTGGTTGTTCGTCCTTATATTGCAACAATGACGACATCAGAGTTATTTGCCATTATGTGTGGTGGTTTAGCTTCTGTCGCGGGTTCAGTTTTGGCGGGCTATGCACAAATGGGTGTACCGATGGAATACCTGATTGCGGCCTCCTTTATGGCCGCTCCAGGTGGTTTGTTATTCGCCAAACTGATGGTTCCAGAAACAGAAGATGTAAAAGATAGGGTTGATGCGACAGATTTAGTCGCTGAAGATGAACGCCCTGCTAATATCATTGATGCGGCCGCTTCTGGGGCATCATCAGGGATGCAACTGGCACTGAATGTGGGTGCAATGTTATTGGCGTTTATCGCTTTGATTGCATTGATCAATGGTATCTTAGGTGGCATTGGTGGCTGGTTTGATTATCCACAATTATCACTTGAATTATTGTTAGGTTGGTTATTTGCCCCAATCGCATACTTAATTGGTGTGCCGTGGAGTGAAGCGACAATTGCCGGTTCTTTCATCGGCCAAAAAATTGTCGTGAATGAGTTTGTTGCATTCATGAATTTTGGTGAATACATGAAAGCGGATGCTGAAGTTCTGGCGGCAGGTAAACAAGTACTTTCTGACCATACTAAAGCGATTATTTCGTTTGCATTATGTGGTTTTGCTAACCTTTCATCCGTCGCTATCTTACTCGGTGGCTTAGGCGGAATGGCGCCAAATCGCCGTGGTGATGTTGCTCGCTTAGGTATGAAAGCGGTTATGGCCGGTACCCTGTCTAACTTAATGAGTGCAACGATTGCTGGCTTTTTCTTGACATTAGGCGCAGCAGCAGTCATTTAGTTTATGTATCTGGTGGTAAGATTAATATCATCTCAAACTCAAATAAGTCAATCGGAAGGGCAATAGTCCTTCCGTTTTCATTTTGATTCGCTATATTCTTTTGTGACTTTTTATATCAATCGTAAATTTTCAACTATTCTTAACTTAGTCAATTAATGATGAAGAATATATTGAAAAGCCATTTGAGAGAAAAATGGATGGCGAGAGATGTTATAATTAGATTGTGATCACATTTTTTATTTTAATAATGTAACATTCAGTCGATTAATGTGATTTGTAGCACATAAAATGGCATCATTCCATGGTCAAATAGGCATTAGTAAGCTGCTATGGAACTGCTAGTTCTCAGAGTCTAGGACTCTAGGGCATGATGCGGTGAGAAGGATCTCAGCTGCTCAGTTCGGAAAGCATCCGACTAGCATCTTTAAGGAACCAAGCCCGCTCGCCAACAAAGAACGTGTCGTTCTGAAGAATTAACTACGTTGGAGAGTTATATGACTGATTTAAAAGCGGCCGCACAACGCGCGCTGTCCCTTATGGATTTAACCACTTTAAATGATGACGATACTGATGCGAAAGTCATCGCACTGTGCCATCAGGCGAAAAGCCCTGCAGGCAATACAGCAGCAATCTGTATTTACCCTCGTTTTATTCCAATTGCACGTAAAACATTACGTGAACAAGGCACTCCAGATGTACGTATTGCAACGGTCACAAATTTCCCTCACGGTAACGATGATATTGATATCGCATTAGCTGAAACTAAAGCGGCGATTGCTTACGGTGCGGATGAAGTTGACGTGGTATTCCCTTATCGCGCATTGATTGCCGGTAATGAGAAAATTGGTTTTGACTTAGTGAAAGCCTGTAAAGACGCTTGCGCGGCAGCCAATGTGCTGTTGAAAGTGATCATTGAAACCGGTGAGTTAAAAGATGCGGCATTAATCCGTAAAGCTTCTGAAATTTCCATTAAAGCGGGTGCTGATTTTATTAAAACCTCAACAGGTAAAGTGCCTGTTAATGCAACATTAGAAAGCGCAGAAATCATGATGCAAGTCATTCATGATATGGGTGTGGAAAAAACTGTTGGTTTTAAACCTGCTGGTGGCGTACGTACCGCAGAAGAAGCGGCAGAATATTTAGCGTTAGCTGGTCGAATTTTAGGTGATAATTGGGCAGATAGCCGTCATTTCCGTTTTGGTGCTTCTAGTTTATTAGCAAATTTATTAAATACGCTGGGTTTTGACGTTAAAAAATCAAGCAGTAGCTATTAATTTTCGCAATATTGTTAGCCGATAAATTCGACTTTAAAGGAGCATATTGTGTTTCTGGCACAAGAAATTATCCGTAAAAAACGTGATGGTAAGCCATTAAGCGAAGAAGAGATTCGTTTCTTTATCAATGGTGTTCGCGATAACTCAGTTTCAGAAGGTCAAATTGCTGCATTGGCAATGACTATCTATTTTAATGATATGACCATGCCTGAGCGTGTTGCATTAACGCTAGCTATGCGTGATTCAGGAACGGTGCTGAACTGGAAATCACTCAATCTCAATGGCCCATTAGTTGATAAACATTCAACTGGTGGTGTGGGTGATGTCACTTCATTAATGCTCGGCCCAATGGTCGCAGCGTGTGGTGGCTATGTACCGATGATCTCAGGCCGTGGTTTAGGCCACACCGGTGGCACATTAGATAAACTCGAAGCGATCCCTAATTTCGATATTTTCCCAGATGATGCGCGTTTCCGTGACATTATCAAAGATGTCGGGGTAGCAATTATTGGGCAAACCAATTCATTAGCACCTGCAGATAAACGTTTTTATGCGACCCGTGATATCACTGCGACAGTAGATTCTATTCCGCTAATTACGGCTTCAATCTTAGGTAAAAAATTGGCAGAAGGCCTTGATGCTCTGGTGATGGACGTTAAAGTTGGCTCAGGTGCATTTATGCCAACTTATGAGAAGTCAGAACAGCTAGCTGAGTCTATTGTTAAAGTCGCGAATGGCGCAGGGTGTAAAACCACCGCATTATTAACTGATATGAATGAAGTACTGGCATCCAGTGCCGGTAACGCCGTTGAAGTGCGTGAAGCTGTACAATTTTTGACAGGTGAATACCGTAATCCACGTCTTTATGAAGTCACCATGGCGCTATGCGTAGAAATGTTAGTGTCTGGCTCATTAGCCGCAAACCGCGAAGAAGCACGTCAAAAATTACAGGCAGTATTAGACAATGGTAAAGCGGCAGAAGTGTTTGGCCGTATGGTTGCAGCGCAAAAAGGGCCAGCTGATTTTGTTGAAAATTACAACAAATACCTGCCGACTGCAGTGCTGAGCAAAGCGGTTTATGCACCAAAAGACGGCATTATCACGCAAATGGATACACGTGCGCTGGGAATGTCTGTCGTGACTTTAGGTGGTGGTCGTCGTAAAGCGACAGACCCAATTGATTATAGTGTTGGTTTGAGTGATATCGCTGCGTTAGGTGCCAAAGTGGATACCCAAACGCCACTGGCAATTATCCATGCAAATAGTGAAAAAGCGTGGGAAGAAGCCGCGAAGGAAGTGCGTGAAGCGATGGTGATTGGTGATAAAGCACCTGAAGCTACACCAATGGTTTATCGCCAAATCAGCGAGTAATACACAAGATTTTAGTGGTATATCGTATTTAAAAATACCGCAGGAGAAAAATATGAAACGCACATTTATTATGGTTTTGGATTCCTTTGGGATCGGTGCTGCACACGATGCACATAAATTTGGTGATGAAGGCTCAAACACACTGGGTCACATTGCAGATGCTTGCGCACGTGGCGAAGCGGATATTGGTCGTAAAGGGCCTCTGCATTTACCGAATTTAACAAAATTAGGTTTAGGTAAAGCAGGAGAAGAATCAAGCGGTTCATTCCCTGCAGGCCTTGATCCTAATGCAGAAATTATTGGCGCATACGCTTATGCGAGCGAAATTTCTTCGGGTAAAGATACCCCGTCAGGTCACTGGGAAATTGCGGGTGTACCTGTGCTATTTGATTGGGGTTATTTCTCTAATGAAGAAAACAGCTTCCCACAAGAGCTGCTGGATACTTTAGTCAAGAAAGCAAACTTGCCGGGCTATTTAGGTAACTGCCATTCATCCGGTACAGTTATCCTCGATCAACTGGGTGAAGAGCACATGAAAACCGGTAAACCGATTTTCTATACCTCTGCTGACTCCGTATTCCAAATTGCGTGCCACGAAGAAACTTATGGCTTAGATAAACTGTATGAGCTGTGCGAAATCGCACGTGAAGAGTTAACCAAAGGTGGTTATAACATTGGCCGTGTTATCGCGCGTCCATTTGTTGGTGATAAAGCCGGTAACTTCACACGTACAGGTAACCGTCATGACTTAGCGGTAGAGCCACCAGCACCAACAGTATTGAAAAAATTAGTTGATGAAAAACAAGGTGAAGTGGTTTCTATCGGTAAAATTGCTGATATTTACGCTCATGTTGGTATCACTAAGAAAATTAAAGCCACAGGTATTGATGCACTGTTCGATGCAACGGTAGAAGAAATGAAACTGGCGGGTGATAACACCATCGTTTTCACTAACTTTGTGGACTTTGACTCAGCATACGGCCACCGCCGTGATGTGGCTGGTTATGCCGCAGCATTAGAATTGTTCGACCGTCGTTTACCTGAACTAATGAAATTAGTTAAAGAAGATGACATTCTGATTTTAACCGCTGACCACGGTTGTGACCCAACTTGGCCAGGTACAGACCATACCCGTGAGCACATCCCAGTACTGATTTATGGACCAAAAGTTAAACCTGGCTCATTAGGTCACCGTGAAACGTTCGCGGACATTGGGCAGACAGTCGCTAAGTACTTTGATTTGTCGCCGATGGAGTATGGTAAACCAATGCTCTAACACCCATTACCC
>NZ_JAMPMI010000030.1:0-23652 GCF_028478065.1 Providencia sp. PROV255
AGGCCAGCATTGCTGGCCTTGCTATAGTGGTTTAATTATATGAAATAAAAGGATTTATTTCTGCCGATGTCCACATATCGACCACACTTAATATTATAGACTAATAAACCCCTCGCTTGAGGGGTTTATTTTTTAGGCGCAAGTTCAAATTGATATCTTTATGTGTGGATATGAAAATTTAACTTATGTATCTTCGTCATGTATCATGTTGCAGATTTTTTATTGCTATTTTACTTACATATAGGGATTTCAGATGTCATACACGAATAAAGCAGTACCTCAAGAAATTAAGAGATGGAATTGGGGGGCTTTTGTTTTCAACATTATCTGGGGGTTTGGTAATAAGTCATACCTTCCTTTACTTGCTTTAATACCTGTTTTTAATTTAATTTGGATTTTCGTTTGTGGCTTCAAAGGTAATGAATGGGCTTGGAAAAATGGGGATTATGATTCTGTTGAAACTTTTATGAAAGTACAAGAGACATGGAATAGAGCCGGATTAGTGTATTTCATATTATCTATTATCCTTACTGCGGTATTTTTCCTTTTCTTTTTCTCTACAATGACGGCTGTTATTGCAGGTGTAGCATCTCAAGGCCAATATTAGTATCCGCATTACACTCTGAATGTATCAGGTTTTCAAAAATTAGCCCCTCAATTGAGGGGCTTTGATTTCTATAATGCTAAAGAGGGTTGTTGATATTTGTTCGGATGCGGTTCAACAACATTAATATGTGCAGGTTTAACAACAATTTTGGTCACTGATTCGTGACTGACAAATGTGCAACCACAATTAATATTTTGGCACTGGTTATAACGTTCTTTGGTTTCGGATGAGACTTGATAGGAGCTACGTGTATGTGCAGCATGACCGCATTCTGGACAATTCATCATGATAGATTACCTTTTGTCATGATGTTGATGTTATGTGAATTATATCATGTGTTTTTATACAGTCTAAAAAATTATTCGTCAGCTATATCTAAATCCGAAATTTTCACCTCTAACTCTAATGCGGTTGTAAAACCACTGTCATTCAGTGAATGAACGACTCGCGTTAATGTCCAGTCCGCGTTATCAATTTCGGGTTTAAATCCGCTGACGGTGACAGGCATTTCAGGGTAGAGATCTGCACGACCAACCGCGAGTTGAATCGAAAATGACGCAACACCACGTTGGATTTTTTCCCAGTTGGCTTTTGCGGCTCGAGCGGCGTTTTCTTTAGTCGCATAAGTATGGGAAAGCGTCAGGACGTTCCCTTGTTCGCCGGCTAAATATTCCCCTTGTTTTTCTTTCGGTTTGGCGGGTTTTGCAGGTTGTTTGCTTTTTCGCTTACGCTTTACCGTCACTGCTTTTTTCTTTTTCGGCTCACGTGTATCAAGCCAGTTAGCAATAACACCGGTATATGCACCACGATCGGCCAGTGAAAAACGGTGTCCGTCACCGACTGAGCGAGTAATGTGCATAGTTTGAATGGGCTGACCACTGGCGGTTAAGCCTTGGCCTTGTTTCATAAACAGTAAATTCCCGTTTTTAACCGCGACGATTGCCCCCTCGGATTTCGCCACTCGTGTGAGAAATGAGCCGTCCGATTCGTTGGTTTGGTCGATATGAGCGAGTTTAATTTTATCTAACTTTTCATCAATAACCGCCTTTAACTTATTGCGTTCCGCCAAGGTGCGTACAATATCGCCCAACGATTTTTGATGGTAAGACTGCTCACGCTTGACGTTTAAAGTGTCGCGAAAGTCCGCACTACGACCACGGATCGTGAGCTTATCTGGCACGCCGCTATGTTCAACCTCATCAACCGTAAACGTCCCCTTGTAGATCAGCGGTTCGTTTTTCCAACCAAGATGCAATGATAAGGTTTCTCCACGTTTAGGTAAGGCGAGTTTTCCGTCGCTGTCATCTAATTCAATATCTAATTGGTCAGCTTCAAAGCCGCGGTTATCAGTCATGGTTAATGACATTAAACGCCCCTGAATCAGGCTATTAATATTTTCACCGCCTGCCGCGAGCACAAAAGCAGGGGTTAGTTCATCTTTGGTTAAAAAACTCATAGCGGTAAGGCTCCGCGAATATCATTGAGTTGCTGACCTAGATCGCCAAACATTTGAGACAGCGATTCATCCGTGCGTTTTAATTTCAGCGTAAAATCAATTTTTCTGGCCGAGCCATCATCAAAAAAAATACTTTTCGATTGAGTGATTTCTTCAATCACAAACATACCGTAAATAGTGCCTGAGCCATCAATCAGCGACCATGCTTTTCCCGTTTCTGCCATTTGTTCCAATACCAGCAATGACAGTCTGCCGCCAGTCAGTGACGGGAATAATGAGCCACTTAATGTGATATCGTCATTATCAAGGCCGATAAATTGAACTGCGGGGCGCTTGCCGACACGATTATTCACCCCATAACGGTATTTTTGGTTAATTTGCATCATCTGGTAAGGCGTTGTATTTAATTGAAAGACAAACAAGCCTAGTGCTGCCATTGCCATAATTAATCGTCCTCGCTGTCTTGATACCGACTCAGTCGTCTTGCCTGTTCACGTCGTTGGTTTTGCTCTAATTGTCTAGCGACTTCTCTAGCAATATCGTTTGCTGACTGGCTCGGTAATGGATAAACATTGATAGTGACCGGCGCAGTATTTGCCGCGTGATTGCTTTGATTTATAGTTGTTGGCGCGGATTGATAGCTATTTGCGGGTAAAGCATAAGGATGGATGGGTTTTGCTGTCGCGGTCATAGAGCCGATGGTTAATGCCGCCGCAGCCAGTGTAGCAGTTTTTCTCCGGCTAGTGATATGAGCTGGCCCATTAACAAGCTCGGGTCCATATTCCCCCGCAATGCCGAATTGTCCACGTGGGATAAATCCGCCATTGTCGAACATGCCCGCATTTTTCATACCGGCTTGAATAACGGTCACTTGTGACATGGCGCGGACAGTTTTGGTTTCATCCGAGAGCATCCAGTCAGGCAAAATATTCGTCGCCA
Source organism: Providencia sp. PROV255 (assembly GCF_028478065.1). NCBI lineage: Bacteria > Pseudomonadati > Pseudomonadota > Gammaproteobacteria > Enterobacterales > Morganellaceae > Providencia > Providencia sp. PROV255. Next base: position 3,003 of record NZ_JAMPMI010000030.1, read on the forward strand.
TTTGCTTGAGTTCGGCAAATTGGGCTTTCAGTGATTCCCACTTTTCCAGAATGCCATTTTTCAGGCTATCAATGATCTCACCGCCAATTTGTTTAAAGCGTTCCGGTAAGCCTTTAACATCCGCGACAATCTGATCCCACTTTTCAGAAATGGTTTTCTTGAGGAGTGAGCACATACGGACGGTAATAGACACAATGCTATCCCAATGCTTATAAATCCATCCAGCTGGCGTCCAATTTAAAATGAGTGATTTTATCGCTTCAAATGCATCTTTAAAAATGGTCGTGACTAAATTCCACAACCCTTTCGCGTAAGGGACAATATCATCCCAATATTTATAAATCAGGTAAGCCGCGCCAGCGATCCCTGCGATAAATAAGATAATCGGGTTAGCTAATAGCGCACGACCTAGCATCATAAATGCCGTTCCAATTAACTTAATAGGCTTAATCAGTAATGATAGAAAACCGCTGCCTTTGATACCTAATACGGACAGACTTAATTTTGCCATGGCGAGTGGCCCAATTAACGCAGCAATCATCAATGTGATACCGCCACCAACGGCCAGCACCGCACCTAACCCCAAGGTGATCATGGTGATTTGTTTGACCAGTTCAGGGTTTTTCTTTGCCCATTGACCAAACTTCGAAATGAGGTCTGTGACTCGTTTAGTGATATCCCGCAAAGGGCTATCTGCACCGCCAAAAATTTGTATTCCTACATCTTCATAAGCCGAGGTTAAGTTTTTTAAGTCGCCATCAAGGTTATCTGTCATGGTTTTGGCGACTTTTTCCGCTTCCCCTTTGGCGGCTTTAACTTCAGCAATTAAAGTTTGTAATTGTCCGCTTCCTGCTTGGTCAACAAGTACCGTTAGGGCTGCAAATGCCTCTTCGCCCGCAATATGCTTGAATAATCCCGCACGTTCTGCATTACCCATTTTTTTGGTTTTTTTATCTAGTTCAACAAGTATATCTGTAAATTCACGCAAGTTACCTTTTGAATCACGGGTTTTAATTTTCAGTTTATCAAGAGCTTCACCTGCCATTTTAGGTGGTTCAGCCAAACGACCTAAAATAGATTTTAATCCTGTACCCGCCATGCTAGCCTGAATACCCGCATCACCCAGTTTTCCCGCGGCTGCGGCTGCTGTTTCTATATCAACACCAAGACCTGATGCCACTGGCGCTACATATTTCATGGTGTCACCGAGCATCGTGAGGTTGACGTTTGAACGGGTAAAGGTGGCAACAAGGGCATCACTGACACGGTTCATTTCATTAGAATTCAGCTTAAAGCCGGTCAAGATGTTGGAACCAATATCAGCCGTGGTGGCCAAGTCGATATCACCGGCCAATGACATGGATAAAGTACCGGACATGGCATTTTTAATTTGCTCTGGCTTAAAACCAGCCATGGCATAGAACGCTTGGCCTTGTGCAACTTCATTAGCGGTAAATGCGGTTGTTGCCCCAAGGTCTCGCGCTTGCTCCCTTAACATCTTGTAGTCGTCAGAATTTTTATCAAGGCGAGTTAAGGCTTGCACTTTCGACATGCCGATTTCAAAATCATAGCCGGGTACTAAGACTTTTTTAGCCGCATAACCTAGCCCCACACCGGATGCAAGCATACCCGCGCCGCTACCGGCCATTTTATTACGTACGCCCATGGCATTTTGATAGCTATTTTTTGCCGCAGACATTCGCTTTTCTTGGTTGGCCACCCGTTTTAGTTGCTGCTCTTGTTGCTGTAATCGCCGGCTTGTGCTGGCAATGTCGCTATTTAATTTGATTTGAGCTTGGCTTAGCTGGCGTGTTGAAATACCACTGCCTTTTAGGGCTTCCCGTTGGCGCTGCAATGAGGCACTCAGTGTGCCGGTTTCAGCTTTGAGTTTTGCGGCCGCCGCTTTTGCGCGGTCAAGCTCCCGTGATTGGGCCCTCGTGGGATTTTGAACGGTGGATAATTCACGTGCGAGCCGGCTAACTTTGGCGGTAGCCTGTTGATACGCTTGACTAGCACTATCAAGGGATTGCTTGGTTTTCTTAAACCCGTCAATTTGCTTGGCTTGGTTGTTGAGCTCTTTGAGTTGTTGTTTAGATTGGCGGAGGGTTTCCGCCAATTTTTTATTCGACGCTTGGGCGCTCTTAAACGGTTTCGTGAATTTATCGACGGCGCTTAAAATCACCTGTAAACGTAAATCTTTACTCATCTTCTACACCGCTACGTTTAAGGGCGTGATAACGCCATTCTAATAATTCAGTTAGGGAAAATTCATCGGTGACAGCCGGTGACCAGTGAAAAATAGTGGCAATATCTGCCACTAAATCATTCACGGTTAATCGTTCTGGAAATCCATAGTCACCGACTTCGGTAACAAAAAAAGCACAAGCTCTTTGGTTAAATTCAGCATATCGGCTGGGTTCATCATGATTAATTCGGGTTTCGTCAATGCCGGTGCGGTGACGCGGGGTAATACCAACATCGCCGAATCCACATCCATTTCCATCAGTGCGGCTAAACGAACACCACGCAATGCGCCAGAATTGGGTTTACGTACCACAATCTCTGTCACTGTGGTTGTTCCACGCGTGATGGGTTCATCTAGCGTCACGGTGATTTGATTTTTTTCTACTGGTTCAGTCATTTACTTTTCCTATAAACCTAATGCGGCGCGTTGTTCTTCTAAGCGGTCAACACCATCTACTTTTTCAATCATATTGAGTAAGTCAATCTCAATGAGTGTTTCACCATCCCAAATGAGTTTGTAATACGTGGCATTAAAAGGCGCTTTGACTTGGGTATTTTCACCAGCCTTGCCATTACCGGAGTCAATTTCACTGAATCGCCCCCGTAACACGACCTCAACGGCGGTGTATTCTTTGGTATCTTGGCGTTGATAAGCACAATTGAGGCGCAACATGACACCATCAATTTGAGTGATCCCCCATTGCTTATAGAGCTGGGCTTCTAAACCCCCGAAAGTTAATTCGGCTGAGAGCGCATCATCTTCTAACCCCATATCAATTTTGACGCCGCCATTCATGCCGCCGCCGCGATAGGTTTCAAATTTACGGGTGATTTTCGGTAGCGTGATTTCTTCAATACGCCCCATATAACTTTCACCCTCATTGAATAAATTTAAATCTTTAAGTTTGCGTGGTAAGGCCATGATTACCCCTTAATTTTTGAGCCAAAATCTAATAAATAGCGGTCAGTAATACGCTGACGTAACAGTAAGTTTTCCAGTGGGGGTACGGCTGTATAGTCATAATCAATGTATAACTTGCCGCTTTTCAGCTCTTCTTTGGTGTTAACGTCTGGATCGAACCAACATTCACCGCCTAACAAATAGCCTTGCGTTGTCATGCTGCGCAGTTTTGCATTGATACTTTCGATAATGTCACGAGCCAGTGAGGGATTGAGCGTGCCGTCAATGGACCAGTCTAGCCCCTCGGCGATGGTGTCTGATAATACCTGCGCGGTGCGGGTGTAGGACTCAAAGGCAAATAGAGGATCATCTGAGCAAGTACGGGAGCCCCAAAACTTGAAGCCGTTATTGCGAATTAGCGTGGTGATATCGTTTTCGTTAAGTAAGCCGGCATCGGTGGCAGGGTCTTGTAAATCCCATGACACATCGGCAGAAATGCCCGTGACACCATTAACGCCTACGTTAGACAAGGTTTTATGCCAGCCGATTTCATTATCAATTTTGGCACGTAAACCCAAAGCACATGCGGTGGCGTAGATATTATTCTCTGCATTCGCGACGGTATCCCAACTTTGGAATTCAGGCCAAATCAACATTAATTCACGTTGATTAAAGTTTTTACGGTAATCAATGGCATCTGAAATAGTTTTACTGCCATAGGCGCTAATATAAGCCATGGCACGCATTTTTTGCGCGATACCGGCGAGCGTTGATGAAACCGCCTGTGTATCATGAGCCGGTGCGGCTAGAATGCGAGGCTTAACACCTAAACGGCCTTGCGCCACGGTTAATGCCTGCAAGCCGGTTTTGCGGCCATCGGGTGTAGAGCCACCAATGATATTTGAAGTGGTTTCTGCTTCGCTTTCGCCTTGCTCAACACGCACAACCACGGTAACTGGTTTTGATTGGTTACCGATAGCATCTAATGAGCGTGCAAGCGTGCCAGTTTCGCCGGCTTTACCCGCGGCATTTTTCACGTCAGTGATTAAAACGGGTGTGTTGAGTGGAAAGGCTTTTGTGTCTGCATCATCAGCAGTACACACCATTCCGACAATAGCGGTGTTGATGGTGCGAATAGGTCGCGTGCCTTCGTTGAGTTCAATCACTCGCACGCCATGGTGATAATCTTGAGCCATTACTAGCGTCCTCTATTTTGCAATAGCTCAATTTTGGGTTGGGGTTAACGCAAATGCACGAAATGGGGATTGTGTGAGGGATGAAACAAAGCCCCGTTGATGGGGCTCAGAATAGATTAATGTTATTCGGGTTTTTCAGGCCAATCAATATCTGGTGCGAGTGAAGTATCAACACGATTTAACAAAACACGGTATGTTTTCCACGCTGTTAATTTTGCTTGGTAATCGTCATTATCAAGACCGACTTCAATGGCATCTTTTAAATACGTGATAGTGGCATTCGCTTCCTCTAATCGCTGTGCTTTTTCCTGCTCGGCTTGTGCAACTAATACCGCTTTTTGAGCTTCAGTATCTGTTACCCATTTTTTGCCGTTCCACTTATCAAATTCTGTTTTCGGCTCTAAGAGAGTTAGCGTATCGGGCAAATCGCCAATAAAATCAATTTCAATCGGTTGGCGGGTTTCTGTGCTGTAAGCCGTTTTCCCTCGATAATCACTAACATAAAGCCATGATTTCTCATCTTCGCTACGTATAATAGCAATACCTGACTCAGTTGGAATTTCTGGCTTATCTAAGTAAGCATCGGCGACGACTGAACCACCGAATGGAACATTATCCAGTGATGCGCGAGTGTATTCACGCGTCATTGAATCACAAAGATAAACCTCCGCCCAACCTGCTCTAATTGCTAATCCTTGCTCGTCAAACTGTGCTTTTTGAATTTCAGTTGTGTATTTCATTATTTCATTCTCGTAATTAATATTTTTGCCACGTTTTTCATTCGTGTTTCATTTGCGGTTCTTGTCACTTTGCCGCTATCAAAAACAAGCCCGCCCGAGCTCGTATATAGATTGTATGCACCATTGCCACCCAAAATCATTCTTGATGACTTTTCAGGATTGACAGAAAAAGCACCTGATGAGGCAATACCTTCCCCTGCATAGTAATCATTCACCGCCCCCTTGATTTCTTGCATCGCATCCTCTTGATAGGAGCCAACTTGTCGCCCCGCATCAATACCACGCCCGTTATCTGCAACTCTAATTGCGTAACCACGGTCGTCTGGTAATTTAAGACTCGGAAATATTTTTGCTGCTTCTGGATATTCTGTTGCTGAGAAAGAGCGCCCCTCGTGAGGCCAGAAATTTTCAGGAACTGGCGCAGATGTATTCCAAAAAATTGACGAGCCTACGGGTACAATTTTATTAAGTACGTTAACTGCTGTATTGATTGCAGTTTCAATATCTGACGTGTGAGCTAGTGTACCTGCCTTGTCTTGGAATAAGTGAGCCCTATACCCATTACCAATGTTAGTCACAACAGCGGTATCATTAGTGCCCGGCTTTAATTCAATGCTAGAACTATTGATGGCGCGAAGAATTAGCCCGGACAAAACACCCGTTGCAATAACTGAGCCCGCAATATTTCCACCTGTTTTATCAAACTTCTTATCAAGGCCGTTGGTTAATGCTGCATTGGTTGCATAGTCACCCGCAGGGGCATAATTTCCTTTAGGTTGATATCTGCCGTCTGATTCAGTTTTTGAATAGCTGTACCCAAGCACGGCAAGCTTACCAATCTCAGTCGTGAATAAATTCAGACTAGGCACTTTGTCGTTATCGTTGCCTTTCTGGCCTGAAATATTTGCTTTATCGAATTTTTTATTTAAATCCAGCTTGGTTTGTGCTGATAGCGCATCAATTTTTTTGTCCAGCACTGTGATTTCAGTATTCACATACTCGCGAGTTGCGAGTACAACTGATGGGTCAATTTTTAATGTGACCGATTCAGTGTGACTGACAATCAATACCATTCGAATAGATTGCGTACGGCCTGAGCCCTCCGCTAATTGTGGCTTGTACGTTTCGGGGCAGTTTGCTACCGCAATTAAATTACCGGCTTTATCAAATAACCCAATCTCACGTATCCACCAACCGCCATCCTGTTCAGGAATAATTTGTTCAGCAATGATTTGATTTTTATTTTGTTCATCAATAAACAATGTGTTAATGGCGGCTCTGCGTTTTTCCGCAATTAATTTAGTTTGATTGGTATCCGGCGTTGGCAAACTCCCGCCGCCATCACCGACCGCCATGTGTGTTAATTCAAGTTTTGTGCCTAGCGCTGTCGCTTGGGCTAATAAGTTCTCACCTAATTTTGTGAGTAAGGCAAAGTATTTCATTGTGGATTAATCCTCATTTCATCAATTAAGTGAATAGCCGCGCCTTGAACATCAAGGCCAGAAACAGAAATTAAAGGCGGTGTATACGCGTAAACAGTCAATGAGTCACCGGTGTAACTGGATGCTGCGCAATAAAATTCACCGCGGGTTTCTAGTTGAATAGTGAGCCCAACCAAATGACGGCTCGCTGGCTTCGCATCAAAAATTAACGCTTCTAACTCTTGGTACATTTCCTCTGTGATACCGGTTTCCAGTACTCCAATATCTAGGCGAAATGTGCCGGCAGTTTCATTAGTTTTCCACCACTCAATCACGCGGATTAAATAACCCAACGGCTCAACCACGCGGCGCAATGCCCCAATCGTGCCCTTGTGTTTATGAATAAACATGGCGGCTTTAACGGCATCCCGTTTGGCTTTTTCTGACCAGTTTTTGTCCCATCGGTCAACACTGAACGCCCACGCCAGATACGGCAGCAAATGCACGGGGCATTTATCAGGGTTCCAAAGTTCACGAATAGGAATAGGCACGCGCTCAATCTGTGCCAATGACTCTGCCGCGGCTAGCTCTAACGGTGATGAGCCAACAGGCAATAAACGATTATTCATCCGAGCCCCCTAGTGCCACATTAATTTGTGTGCAGAAGCTGGCCTGTGTTTTATCCAGTTTGATATCTGCAGCCGGCTTTTTCAGTTCGACACGTTGCACGCCTTGCACATGTAGCGCGGCATAAATGGCACTGAGTACAATGTCACGGCCTAGCCGGTGTTGCTGTGTCGCATAGCGTCTCACTTGTTCTTCTGCCGCTGCCATGATCGGCTCATATTCAGGCGAGGGATAACAGTAAATCACCGCGTCTATTTCATAGTTAACGATGGTTGCTGATTGCACTGTCACACGATCAGCAACCGGCCTAACGTCTTCATCGTTTAACGCAATATTCACTTTCTCAATTAAATCAGCCGGTGCGCTGCCGTTCCCCTCGCGGGATAAAACGGTAACCGTGACATGAGCCGGTAGCGGGCTAATGACAGAAGCGTCAGAAACCCGACCATCGGCAGAGCGTGCGTGATATTCATAACTGCCAATCGGGCCAGCTACGCTTAACGCTTCGAAAGCGGCCGGTATACGCATGCGTAAATTAGAATCTGACTCATACACCGGTGCAATCGGTGGGATAGCGTTTTCATCACCGGCTGATAACATCAGGCGTTTCACGTTGTTATTGGCCGCGAGTTGGTCAAGGTCGGCACCGGTGGCAAAGGCCACCATACTTGCGCGAGCCGCTTCATTAACGCGCTGACGTAAAATCAATTCACGGTAGCAGCTCTCTTGCAATAATTTGGTTAACGGCTCAGATTCCAATTCTAAGGTGCGGGTGATGGCTTCCCGTTGTTCTGCTGGCATCGCACCAATTAGTGCGGCTTTGCGTTCGGCAAAGAGCACCTCATAATCTAACGTTTCGACCACATCCGGTGCCGGTAATAAACTTAAATCAATACTGGCTGCCATCGTTACCTCACATTGACCGAAAAATTAAGTGACTGATTGGTGTCTTGGTTTGTGGCTTCAATATCCACAATCATCTGCGCAGCCTCGGTGCTATTTAGGCTAATGCGAGTTAATAAAATGCGTGGCTCCCATTTCAACAATGCGGTGTAGCACGCTGACATTAACTGCAATTTCAGCGCGGGATTTTGTGGCTGGTCGATAAGTTCTGATAATAGCGAACCATAATTTCGCCGTGCGATGCGTGAGCCAATAGGCGTGATCAAGATATCGCGCACAGATTGGCGTATATGCTCAATATCGGAAAGGCACTTTCCATTTTCTCGACTCATACCGCAATATCTCATTGGGGTTTTCCTGTGGATTCTCCGCCGCTACGTACACCGCCATGAGTATGATCATGCAACGTAATACCATTGGATTTAATCGCGCCGCCGGTGTGTGTAAAATTACCCGTCATTTCACCGCCCTCGGTGACATTGAGCGTGGCGCAGGTGAGGTTTTGTGAGCAAATCACCGTTGGAGTGGTAAGGTTAATTTGTTTACTTGCATTGACGATAACTACATTTGTTGTGGCATTAATTTGTTCGCTAGCGTCAATCGTGGCCGTTTTAATTCCTGTTGCGATTAATGCACCAGTGGCGGGTTCATATTCAATGATTGCCCCATCTGAATAGGTTCGGTGGTCTGCTGTGAGTGAACTGGTCGGCTCGGCATGTTCATTGGAAAAGATACCGGTTAGCACAAATGCCGTGGTAAGTTCGCCGCCTAAAGCAAGGATAAGAACTTGCTCACCCACGCTAGGTGCATTCATGGTGCGAGTATTACCAGCACGCAAGGTGATCCAATTTAGCCAGTCGGTTTCTAAGCTTCCAATTTGTACACGACAGCCTTTCTTAGCATTCACATCTGTCACGATGCCAATGCGGATCAGATTTCTGATTAAGCGACGAATCTCGGCAGACATTAAATATCAAGCCTCGGGGTTAATGGCTGATAAAATTGTTTTTCTAAACCAGTACTGATAAGCAAACCAGACTATGAGCAATGGAATAGAAATCCATTGCTTGGTAACAATTAATAGGAATGCAGCGATAACGTTTAATACGATGACTAACCGGTAAATATTTAGATTAAAAGGAATTAGACTTTTCGTTATTCCTTTTAATGTACAAGAATGAGAGCCACTTTCTAAATTAGGGCTAAAAGAGAAAAATATTGCTATCACGTAGATATTCACAAGAATTCTAACGACCTCTGCACCTGCAACGACTTTATAGTCATCAACACTAATGGCCAGAATTGAAATAAAGATAAAAAGCCCCACAGGTAAAAGCGGAATAAATTTGCGCATGACAACCTCAAAAAAATGATTTTCTTAAGCGTGCCATTGATAGTGTATTGATTGCAGCTACTGCCTTTTGTGCAGTCGGTGATACACATTATCGAGAGAGGAAATCAATAATCTGACTTTCAATATGCCTGATTTCTTGCGGAGTGAGCCCTAACAACTGGCGTGATGGATAGGTTATTTTTGCATTGCCAATACGCTCGGTTAAACCGAACTGGTGTACACCGGCAATATTTGCTGCGGAAGGTAAAAAATAAATGACGGCTTTTTTATCGCTATTATAGGCGCGTAAAAAACGGGCGGTGGCCAGTTTTTTAAACATGCGGGTTTGCTTGGTTTTGCGCTCTGTACTGATTTTATCTTTTTTGATACTGATATAGCGCTGAATATCTGATTTACGAAATGAGCGCTGGGCTTTTTTATTCGCGTCTTGGCCAGTGATTGTTTTGCTATTACCACGCCAGTTCCGTAAGGTACGTTTTTGACCGTACCACACAAATTGGATCTCACGCTGTACCGTGACGAAATTCGCTTTGCGTTTGGTGTATGGGCTGCCATCCGGATTTTTTTGTTGTGAAATGCGCTTAATTTGAGAACGGCGTAAATCGCGAGTGATTTCTTTGGCGAGCTGCCGGCGCTGGCCTTGCGACATGCGATTTAATAAATGCGTTAATTCACTGTCAAGTTGACGCAAAGTATCATCATTCATCGTGTCGTTGGCCATTCATTAAACGGGTTAGCCGGCTCAGGGGTAGCCTCAATCACATATTTGCCGTCGTTATCAATCGCTAATACACGCTCGGTGAGATTTAAATCAATACTGATGTGGGCGGTTTTGTTATCTAAAATCACCGCCTCAAATCTAAAATCTTGTTGCCGCTTTGCGGGGTTCGCTGAAATATCGGATTGATTTTTTCTTAGCCAATCATTGACTACCGCAATTAAGACATTTTGGTCACCACTATAGCGCTCAATAATCATATTAGCGGTGTATTCATATTCAAAACTGGGCGTTTCTTCTAACGTAGAAATAATCCGCCCGTTTTCAACAAACAAGTATAAATTTTCGGGGTTATCTTTGAGAAATGGAATTTTGCTGTCTAAATATTCCCGTAAGTTAATGAGCTTTTTCACGGTTCCGTTCCTCATCAAATTGCTCAATTGCACCTAGCTGAATATTGGCGGTTTCTAAGGCTGCAAGTAAAGGGTCAACCATCAAAGCCAAATCGCAATAAGTTAGAACCCGTCCGGTAGAGGTGGTGGTACTTGCTGGGTGAGTGTTTTCGGAATGGGAACGCATTGCGTTTGCACGGATACGGTAGGCGTTGTCGAGCACCCGATCAGCAAGATACTTAGGCACAGGTAAATCACACGTTGGCTCGTTTTTAAGAAGGGTTTTATATTCAATTTTTCTTTCCTCGGCGGCGGCGCGTTGAATAATACCGCGACGATAGGCATCACCCGCGATTTGATTTGCACGGTGAAAACTTAATGATTGCTCAGAGATCAGCGCGGATTTTTTATCAACGTCTAACGAAAGTTGTTGGTTTTCTGCCGTGAGTATGCCGACTCGTTCATTGAGTCGATCTATTTTTTTGAGACCTTGCCAGCCGGCGAATATGACACCGGCGACAAGGAATAATGCGAAAGCGATTACCCACTTTTTCATATTAAACATAAGCTTTTCGTCTCGCATTATTGGGTTCAAGCATCACAACATCGCCCAAGCTTTTTCAAACAGTTCATCACTGTATGGCTGCTGACCATTTTCAACATGGACTATCGCTTTAGCGATTTTGAATGCCGTTTCTTTGTCATAGACATCAAGGCAATCACGACGGCCAAAGCCCGTTTCTTTACAGACACGATTAATATAACCCTCTGTATTATTGCGGTCTTTTGCCGGCGCCCAACGTTCAATAATTTCTTCCACCGTATCAATTTTACCGCAACCAACCCCTTGTTTTCCCGCATAGGTTGAATAGGTCCGCAACAGCTTGAATAATGCGCGAATACCGTATTCAGGTTTCCCAAAGCGGCTATGACGGGGCTCAATGCTAGGGTCAAAGGCCAACTCTCCTCGCCATGGATTTCTCGGGTTATAATCAATATTGCCCGGATTATTGTTGCGTATGCCGCGTGGTACGTTAGACATGTTTTCCTCCAGTAAAGCGTGACCATAAATAGGAAAGCCCGATACTTCCCATCGCACCAAATACACCGGTGGTGAATAGGGTGATATAAATGCTCTGATTGCCCTCAATACAGAGCAATCCGCCTAACAACCCGACAAAGCCGGAAACGACCATTTGCATAAAAGCCGCAAACCAGCTCCACGGGGCATTATTCGTTTTAACGTCAATGATGTATCTCACAACACCTCCCCACATTGAAATGAAGAGCATTAATAACCACTGTGCGATACCGAAACTGTTCGGATCTTTATCAAACATGTATCAATCCCATAGCTGTATAAGTGGCTGTACCGGCTCTTCGGTAATTTCAGGTAACTCAATCAATAGCCCCGCAGGTAGCACCGCGCCTTGTTCGGCAAGATTGGGATTCGCTAACAAAACAGCCTCGGTCATGCCTGTCGTTCTGCCGTAAAATCGCCAACATATCCCGTCTACGGTGTCACCTTTTATCGTTCTGGTTTTCATATCAATTCAACAATATTGTGTGTCGTGCCCTTGATGCGCTGAATTGCCCAGATAGCATCACGCTGTAAATCATCAATATTCGTCTCTAAGGCATCGGCTTTTTTGCTGCCGTTTGGCGTGGTGTCTATATCGCGGTAACGTTCGATTAAGTTTGCTTTTGCCGCACTGAATACGGCACGGCGATAAAGGATCACTAATTCCGATACGTCAATCTCCCCATGCGTGATTTTGCTGGCCGGAACCGCGTCTAACGTTGTATAGCCCAAGTGGATTTCTTGCTGTTGAAAGCGAGATAATTCACGGTTAGTTTCGATAATGGCGTTTTTTAAGGCTTCAATTAATCGGCTTTGGGTGACCGTACCGTCAACTCGCATTGATTCCCGAAATGCGCGGGTATTAATCACAGGCCAAAAATCACCACTGGTGATCGTTTCGTCTTTTTCATTAGCGGGTTCGGGCGAAACAAAATCCATAAGGTCACCTTAAAAATAGGTAGGCGGTGGGCGAGAGTCCGAAAAATAAATTTCTTATCTCGCGCCGCCTTGCGCGTTGGCACGTTCTTTATTCATCAGCTCTGTTTTTTGCTGACAAAAACTTTTCAATATTCTTAATATCCTGCTTAACCCCACTGCGCTCATTGAGCTCAAGGGCACGCATTAATTCACATAAAGCCGGTTGCGGAAAATCATTATCGCGCAAGCTGTAACCGAGCCATTTATGTAGCTCGGCGCGGACTTTATCGGGCATATCTTCATGCTCAATTAATGTCATGGTGCGCTGCAAGATATCCAATGGAATGGGATTTTTTGCGGTATAAGCTTCTTTGGCTCTATCTCCCATTTCTTCGGCAATAGCACAACCGGTTGTGCGAGATTGGCCTGACGGCATGGCGAGCTTGTGTTTTAATGCATACTCCGCAATATCTAGCCCTTGCGCGTACAAACCCGCGTCAAAACTCCACAACATGAGGTACATCAAAACATCATCTTGAACGCCAGAATTGCCTTTTAATGTTTCAGTGATCCACGTTTCGTATAGCGGTAAGGCTTTACGTTTGTACGCGGCTTTACGTTCAAATGATTGGGTTTTACCTAAATCACGCATGTGTTGGCGCAACATCAATTTGACTTGTGTTGCTGCCGAGGGGTCAGCAAGAACGCCATAGGCGCTGACGTTCTTGGCTTCAACCTGCATGCGTTTTCGTTCCCACGGATTCACAGCTTATTCTCCGGTTGGCGCGTCTTTTACTTCGTCCGGCTCAGTTGGCTCCGCCGGTTTTCCAGACGTCAGCTCAATGTTTTCAATCAACGCCACACAGTCGTAATCTTCAACAATGTAATCTTCATTCACTGATTCGTAGTTTTCGATACGGTCACGTTTGGCATTGTCCATCACTTGACGGCGGCGTGATTCGATTTGCCAGTAGATAGATAAATTATCTAATCGTGTGATAAGCATTCCATTTTTCGGGAAATAGGGAACACGTACCGCCGGCAATCCACCGAGGCGTTTTTGGCTGATAATCACATCCGCAGCTAACGCCTCGGTATTGGCTTGATCACGATTGACGATAGGGAAATATTTATCGGCTAAAAGTGAGCGGCCACAGATAACGACTAAATCGGTATCGTCGGCGTACACTTCTGAAATCGCGTGGTCAACGGCTTGCATGACCAATGCATCAAGGTTTTCATACTCTTCACCTTTACCCACTTTAATAGGCTCTGGGGTAATTTGGTTGGTGTCTTTATCGGTTGAAGAACCTAAAACATGTTCAGGGGCTTCAAGGCGAATTTTATGTAACCAACCGACATTCACGTCTTGCAGGAGTTTATTGACTTCGCGGTTTGAGGTTGCAGCACGATGTGTCCCGTTAAAGCCAATCATGATACGGTCAAGGGCTTGACGCTGAATAATGGCATCGCGGATACGGCGCTGAAAATCTTCAAACATCGCCCACATGTCCAGTTTTTCGTAACGGATAGCGGTATCGAAATTCGTTTGACGGCAGTGATAGCCTTGTTTGGCCAATTGAGTTGGGTCAGTCGGTTCGCGGTCTTGTTTGGTGGTGTCCGTCGTGCCGGCAACCGTTGAGCCAATGCCGAGGCCGATTTTTTCGCCCACTTGGTCTTTGACAGGCACAATATTAATTTTGGTCAGAAAGACGGCGCTTAACTGAATTTTGCTTTCCAGTTTTTGGGCTGCCGAAGGCTCAATTTCCACTTTTGAATCTGTGAATTCGTGTGGCTGAACACCGTAAATCTCACCTAGACGGGTCATGTAACCGTTAAATTTAACTTTTGTTTCTTTTCTCATTGTTTTTCCCGTTTAGCAATCAGTCAGGTTTTCAGTGTTGGTTGTATTGCCACCAAAAGACGTGGGGCGGTGTTGCTGATTATCTTGCTGGCTCAAATCTTTTTTGAGTTGGTCCAGCTCACTGCGCAGGGTTTCATTTTCTTGCTTGATACCCGATAACGCTTTAACTTGTGTTTCAAGCTGAGTCAGCTTTTGTGCAGTTTCGGTTTGCTCTTCCGCGCAAAGCTCTACCGCTTGGTGAATGTCATTGAGTTCAACATCATTGCGCTGACGTTCGCGACTGAATTTCGCCATGATGCGATCTTTCAAGCTGGGTTTTTCTGGTTTGTTTTCTTCTTCGGTAAATTCAATCACCGTTTCTTCCGCCGCCGTAAAGACGTTATCTTTATCTTGCTTGCGTTCTGAGAAAGTCGCGGTTTTATCTGCACCCGCGCTAAATTCCAACATGCTCGTGCCAAGGCTGGCAGGGTTATCCGTGACAGCTAAGCCCACCAAATAGGCCGAATTCATATCGGAAAAATTAGGGTTGATTTCAACGGAGGTATAAACCTTTTGACGCTTACGATTCATCTCAATTAATGAATCTGTTGGTGATAAAATCCCGTATAGAGCAAGCTTACCTTTCAGAGCACCTTCACTGATTTCTTCTGTATAAACAGATTCCACATCCCCAAAGCGCGGCATCCATTCATAATTTAGATGCTCCATGTTGATCCGAGCACCATAAACGGATGGGTCGTAATTTTTGGCAATATCAGTGAGCCATTCGCGCTGCACTTTACGTCCATCGGTTGTGGCTCCCTCAACACAAAGGCGCACAGGTTTAGATTTTTTTGTCATTGCTCAGGCTCCGGCAATTAAATTTCATACGTAGATAAATTTCATGCGTAAATAAAAAAATAATGAGCCTATGTTTTCAGGGATAAGGGCTAAGAAACAATGCTTTGCCATTGTGTGGAGAATGACACAATGGCAGCTCGGGGCGATTGGTCGTGTGAGCCAGTAATCTGGCGACATGAAAACATTACACGATTTTGACCCAAGAAAACGCGCCATGCACATGTACTTTAGTGGGTATCGCATCGCGCGTATTGCCGAGGCTCTCAAGGAAAAGGCCGCGACAATTCACAGTTGGAAACGCCGCGATAAGTGGGATGAAATCACCCCCATTGATCGCGTGGAAATGACGCTGGAGATGCGACTTTGTACGCTATTGAGTAAAGAAAATAAAGAGGGGAAAGACTTTAAAGAAATCGACTTACTTTATCGCCAAGTAGAGCGGCATGCCAAAATTCACAAGTACCAAAACGGCGGCAATGAGGTTGATTTGAACCCGAAACTGGCCAATCGCAATAAAGGTGAACGCCGCGCCCCTGAGAAGAATTTATTTAGCGAAGAGCAGATTGAAAAGCTGGAAGAAATCTTTCGTGAAAATATGTTTGAGTACCAGAAAGCATGGTACGGCGCCGGCCATCAACACCGAATTCGCAACATCTTAAAATCACGCCAAATCGGGGCAACTTACTTTTTCGCTCGTGAAGCCTTTATGGATGCACTCATTACCGGTCGAAACCAAATATTTTTATCGGCTAGTAAAGCCCAAGCGCACGTATTCAAAGGCTACATTATTGATATGGCGCGAGAGGTTGATGTTGACTTAAAAGGTGATCCGATAGTTTTGCCTAATGGCGCAACACTGTATTTTCTTGGCACCAATGCCCGTACCGCGCAGAGTTACCACGGTAATTTATATCTTGATGAGTATTTCTGGATACCCAAATTCCAAGAATTACGCAAAGTCGCCTCCGGTATGGCCATGCACAAGAAATGGCGTCAAACCTACTTTTCGACCCCATCCGCATTAACACACAGCGCGTATCCGTTCTGGTCTGGAAAGCTCTTTAATCGTGGTCGTCGTAAAGCCGATCACGTTGAGGTCGATATCAGCCATCAAGCGTTAGTGAATGGCATGATGTGTGGGGATGGCCAGTGGCGGCAAATTGTCACCATTGAGGATGCCATGCGCGGCGGCTGTAATTTATTCGATATTGATCAGCTCTATTTAGAATATAGCCCTGATGAATTCGAAAACTTGCTGATGTGTGAGTTTGTCGATGATATTGCATCCATCTTTAATTTGCAGTTAATGCAAAAATGCATGGTGGACAGTTGGGAAATATGGGACGACGTTCAGCCGTTAATGATACGCCCCTATGCTTATCACCCTGTTTGGATTGGTTATGACCCCGCGAAAGGTACTCAAAACGGAGATAGTGCGGGTTGCGTGGTGATTGCGCCACCGCTACACAAAGGCGGTAAGTTTCGCATACTTGAGCATCATCAATGGCGTGGCATGGATTTTCGCGCGCAATCGGACGCGATAAAAGAACTCACCGAGCGTTACAACGTGCAATACATCGGGATTGACTCCACAGGTATTGGCCATGGTGTCCTGCAAAATGTGCGGGAATTTTTCCCTGCGGCAAAAGAATTTGTCTATAACCCTGCCTTAAAAAATGCATTGGTGCTTAAAGCTTATGACGTGATTAGCCATAACCGGTTGGAATATGACGCGGGTAGTAATGATATCACGCAATCTTTTATGGCCATTCGCCGTGCCACTACCGCCAGTGGTAACCGCCCAACTTATGAAGCTGACCGCAGCGAAGAAGCCAGCCACGCAGATTTAGCATGGGCAACCATGCACGCCCTTTATAACGAACCGATCACCGGTGAAAATCACAATCAACATAATATCGTCGAGGTCTTTTAATGAGCCGTAAAAATAAAAAACGCCAATCACAAACACTGGCGCAAAAAACCGACAGCGCATCAATGGAAGCATTCACTTTCGGTGATCCAATCCCCGTACTTGATAAGCGTGAAATTTTTGATTATTTGGAATGTGTGCAAATTGATAATTACTATGAGCCGCCAATTAGTTTTAATGGCCTTGCGCGCACGTTCCGCGCAGCCCCACACCATAGCAGCGCAATTTATGTAAAACGTAATATTCTCACCAGTACCTTTATTCCTAATAAATATTTAAGTCGTCAGGCGTTTGATAGTTGGGCATTAGATTTTTTACTGTTTGGTAATGGGTATCTTGAAGAACGAAATAACCGTCTGGGGCAGTCGCTGAATTTTAAACATTCGCCGGCTAAGTTTACCCGCCGCGGTGTTGACTTAGAAACTTATTGGTTTGTGCAATATGGCTACGATATTAAACCGTATGAATTTCAAACGGGCAAAGTGTTTCATTTGATTGAGCCGGATATTAACCAAGAGTTATACGGCTTGCCGGAATATCTCGCGGCAATCCCCTCCGTACTGCTCAATGAGTCGGCAACACTATTTCGCCGCAAGTATTATCTGAACGGTTCGCACGCGGGTTATATCTTGTATATCAGTGATGCGGCACAAAAAACTGATGATGTGGATAAAATTCGTGAAGCACTCAAAAGCAGTAAAGGACCAGGGAATTTTCGCAATTTATTTTTGTACGCACCAGGGGGAAAGAAAGACGGTATCCAAACAATTCCGCTTTCCGAAGCTGCCGCAAAAGATGAATTCCTTAATATTAAAAATGTAAGTCGTGACGATATGTTAGCGGCACACCGCGTGCCACCACAAATCATGGGGATCATTCCTGAAAATGTGGGCGGCTTTGGTGATGTTGAGAAAGCGGCAAAAGTATTTGTGCGCAATGAGTTGATGCCGTTACAAAGTAAGATGATGCAATTGAATGATTGGTTTGGTGGGGAAATTATAAAGTTTGAAAAGTATTCTCTAGACTTGGACGACGAATAATATCACGCGTAAATTCAATGATACCGCCCACTGAGGCGGTATTTTTTTTGCCCGTAGGTAGATGATCTCGATGCCCTAAATAATAATAGAACCCCACTGTATTATACCAAACCTAACTCACCAAGACGAATCCGCAATAAATTACCCCCATCAAATAGCGATTTAAACGCACTATACGCCACCACAAAGCGTGCAAAATTAATTGCTATCTAGTTATAGAAATTTGATTTTAACGCTGTGACGGCTCAGAGATTTTGCGGACGGATATTTAACAATAAACACCTCGCCGCGCAATCGTAGCCCCGCCACGCCTGCCCACTAAATAGGTCGGTTTTCATGCAGGTGCAAGAGATCGTCAGAACCGCGCCAGAGGTGGTACTTCGCAATGGTAACGATCCTTTTTTGATCTTGCGGATTTGGGCAGGAAATTGCGAAATTTGTGCGTCATGAAAAACAAAAAGGAAAACCGCCTTACGGCGGTCTGGATTAGGGTTTCTTTGGCGGCAAATTTACTTCTATTTTCGTTAGTGTCATTTCATCAAGTGACTTATGTTTCGCAATAACGATGCCAAAACATCGTAATATTTCATTCAATTTCAGTCCGTCTTGTATAATTAGATTGTCTACATTATTGATGAAATTCATTAACTGTCGTCTTTTTTCACTATCTAAGTGCTCTTGATGTTGTTTTAGTGGTTTATATCCATACATATTAACCTCCTGAAAACGCGCAAAGGTACATTTCCCCAAATGCTTCCGGATGAAATCTCTTACTGCCCTTTTGTATGTTGTCATAGCACGTCACATGATCCAATGTCGCTTGGAACAAATTAACTCTATCAATAAAAACATTTTCACTATTGCAAGCCCCTATATTTAGTTGGCTTGCTTTGTCTAGTTTGCTCCGAGTTGAATAAAATGTTCTACGCCATTTTGTATGGTTTGCTATACCTTTAGCTAGCGCTAAAATTTCAGCTGGATTTTCATTCCACGACCATTCAGGAACATACACATCCCCTGTAATATCGGCAACAACTGGAAACTTTGTTGTAATAAAATAAATTTTTGCTCCATTATTTAACTTAATAATTAATCTGTCATTTTCTTTAAAATAATCCATAAAATCTTCATGTTTCATTTGATTTGCATGATGGCACAAATATTGGATTTCATTTTGAATAAGCAGGGCATCGCCTATAAATATTTTATTTCTTCCTGTTAAGCATGCATCATTCAGTGCTTCCAATGAAAAATACCATGATGACCCAATTTGTCTCGCTTTGTTTAATACTCTATTACGATGAAATTGATTGTTACTCCAACGCTCCTGCCAATCATTTACATCTGTATGCATTTTATAAGCTAATTCTATTAATAATTCATTTGTTACATTAATTTTAAACATGATAAAAGTTCCTACTTATCAAAACGAACAAAATTAATTATTTTTTCTTTTTTGAAATCGATATCAGCGGCAATTACGCCATTATCAATTAGCCCATTGATGACACCCAGTAAGCCCATAGCAAATATTTCTGCCTTTTTACCGCATACAAAAGAACAGTCTGATTGCGCTAGTTTTTCACTCACTTCTACATATCTACTAAATAATTCGTAGGTTGCTTTTGGGTCTAATTCATTTAACTCATTTAATTTAATAATCACTTTATCTATATTCATTATTATCATCCTCATTAGTAAAATATTTATTGTCAATCCATAACGCTAATAGAAGTAATAGCGCCATAATTAATGCAGCAAACCAAAAAATAATAATCAGAATGGTTGCCCACACAGGTAATTTATCGTTTGGGTTCCTTTTGTAATGCCAAATAATGGATGTACAAAAAAACAAAGCACCTATCCCCCAAACAATTAAAGAAATAATTATTCCATCACTCATTTGTTTTCCTCTCTCAACTTATTAATTCGCATTAACGCATTGGTATATCGTTGCCTGTACTTTTCACTAATGGTTTCTTTTTGAGCCGTTAATTCCATTTTTTGCAGTTCTTTCCCACTCTCGTTTAAGCTCAATCTCAGCCGTTCCCCATCGACTTTTATAAAATGCAGCTCATCACTCACGCCTAAACCGTTAATGAACATGGTTCTAATCTGTGGAATATCGAAATTAATGCCGACTTCGTTGGCAAAATTGATAATTTCCGACTGAATTTCCTTATCGATCTCACTTACTTCAATGTTTGAAATCTGTCTTTGTTGATTTCTCTGTAATATTTCGCTCTCAGTGGCGTTTTGAGCATCGGTTTCTATAAACGCGAAACCGTATTCTCTAATGTTGCATACTTCACCTGAGCCGTGCTCAGGCTCGTAAAATTGCACATCTGATAGATTGGATGTGATCCGCGATCTACAGTTATTGACAGGACTCCGAGGCGCTCCGCTGTCGCTTCTTAAAAGATTAAGGTCAACGTCAACGGCGCTTTTCTTGACGATTTGATACTTTCTGTCACGCGTTTT
>NZ_JAMPMI010000031.1:0-6610 GCF_028478065.1 Providencia sp. PROV255
ACGCACTCGCTCTGCAACTTCACCAAGCTGATCAGCAATAGAAACGCCACGCAAACAAGAACGACGGCACTCTCGATAGGCACCTTTTGATGGGAGTTTATAGAAATGAAATTGTGGTATACGCCAAGTTGAAGCCCACGCGGTAACTGCTGCCGCCATACTTTTTAAATCTTTGCCGGTTTCGTGGTCTATCTCACCATCAAGGGCGTAACCGTCGATATTTTTAGCGATATATTTTGCGATATAGCCTACTGCACCACCGCGGTTCATGTGTTTACATTCAAAACGGTATTTATGTGCGCCAGCCTCGTCACCATCTTCTTTTAATGCACGCTTGCGCATAATATCAATGGCATCAGCCCTACTTGCCTTATCAACAAAAAGTAGCATGTGCCAATGTGGTGTGCCGTCATGATGCGGTTCGACAACCCGAACACCATAAACATTAATGTTATTGTCATTAAATGCCGAACGAATACGCGACCAAACTTTGACTAAGTACTGTTGCCCGTCCTTTGGTGTGTAGGCCTCATTTTTCCATTTGCTGTTAAGTACTGCGATCACGTCTTTTTTGCGTTTACGTAGCTTTGTTGGGTGGTATTTTGACGGGCAAGTCATAGTGATAAACATTCCAATATCACCACGTTCTTTCGCTACGCGTTCAATCCCCGCCATTTGAGCCATAAGTTCCATGCGGCGAATTTCAGGATTTGAAACACTCGCCATAACTTTATCGAACAGATCAAAGCGTTCACCGGTTTCAACATCCTGAATATCCATGCCTTGTAGGTATTGCATATTAGACAAACGCTGCGCTTGCACTGCGCGAATAGCCTGTTTACTCGCATATGGGTTGCGATTCTGGCAAACATCCATATTGGCAATCATTAAGGCTTCTAACCATTGAGTGCGGTGGGCTTTTAACTTCCGACACCAAAAGTCTGCATTAACCAAGCGCTGTACAGCCGCTATCACTTTTCGAATTTCTAGATTTTGTTTACCTTTGCCTCTTTTGCGATTTTTCAAAACTCGGCGGTAAGCTTTATAATGAAGCGGTGCAACATGTAACCCTTTCACCAACTCAGCCAAACGCCCGTAAATTTCTGTTTGTACAGAATCTTGATAGATAACTTCACGATCACCGTTATTCTGTTCTGTAAACTTATCGCAATAGATTTCATACAAATTAGAGAAACCGACAGCAATAATTTCAGCCAACTTTTTTACCGATTTATCATTCAAATCAAATAACCGGTTATATTGGCTAACATCAGGCGATAAACGAGTTGAAATTGTTAATAATGCTTTTGTTTCAATTTCATAACGTGCATTGATAACTAGCAATCTTTGCCATATCTGCTGATGGAAACGGTAATATAAAAAGTCGTAGGCTTTACGTAGGCCACTTTCTTTTAATAAATTGTCACAGTGTTTTTGATAGCGATAGCGCAGAACGCGCGGCAAGGTTTGAATATCACTTAAAATCGCTTGCCCCTGAACAATTTGTTCACGGGTAAGCGGTCTTTCTATATCAGATTTATAGTAATCATTATCTTTTGGCTTATTCCACGGATAAGGGAATACCATATCCGCGGTATAAGTCAGCGGTAACGTGGTGAAATCTAATACCTTAGACATTAAGAGCCCCGCCTAATGTTTCAGGTCTTAAAAGATTAATAGCAGTTTCACACCGGCGAGAAATGATATCTACCGCTTCACGATAAACATCTAATGTTTTAATACCTCGCCCTTTAACGTTTTGAACATGATAAGAAACTAAATCAATTGCCAGCATCCACGGATCAGAATGACAGCAAACAAGGCTATAACAACGATTGCGGCGGTTATATGACAGCAACCGCCAGATAATTTTATTATTTTCTGTATCAACATGTCGCTGAATAGCAAAGCGTGTGCCGCTAATGTAAACGCCATTGATAGGATCAAGCATCATTACTTAACCCCCTCTAAAACAGCGATAATTTCAATAGCTAATTTACGATTACCGTTAGCTGCAATTGTGCGCGGTGCTTCTATTTCATGAATAGTGAAACCAAGGTCAGCGTAAAGTGTTTTAGCTTGCGGGGAATTAGAAACGGTGATCGGATTGCCTTGGCTATCATTAATATCTTTTAATGCAATCGCTAACGCTTCATGGTCAGCATAGGTAAAGCCGGCTGTATGATATTGAGTGAAGCTATCGCTCCCGCCCATGTATGGCGGATCACAATAGATACCGTCACTATATTCAACTAATGAAAGTGTATCTTGCCATTCAAGGCAAGTGATGATGGCATCCTGAGATTTAACAGCAAAGGTTATTATTTCTTCCTTTGGAAAATACGGTTTTTTGTAATTACCAAAAGGAACATTAAAACCTGTTTTTTCGCTATATCTGCAAAGTCCGTTGTAACAGTGCCTATTTAAATACAAAAAATTGACAGCCATTCCTTCTGGAGTCATGTGTTTCTTAGTTGTGTTAAATTTGTTTCTTATTTCGTAATAGCTTTTTACTTGATTAAATGTCTGAAAATAATATTCAGCATTTGGCATAAACTGCACAGGCAATGACTGAGCCATGAGATATAGGTTAATTAAATCAGGATTAGCATCCGCAATTAAATACTGCTCATAGTCCGTGTTCATCATCACAGCGCATGAACCAGCAAACGGCTCAACTAACCGTTTTGCTTTTGGTAAGTGCGGGCGTAATTGCTCCATGATACGAACTTTAGAGCCAGCCCACTTGAGGATAGTTTTATTTGATTTAGCCACGATAATTATCCTCAATTCGAATAACTGAAAATGAAATCATCACAAAAGGAGGTAATGCCCTTAACTCTGGGTAAACCTCATTAATTTTTGTGATGTCAGTGATGAGACATGAAATAGCATTGCCGGTGTAACTGGCATAAGGTCTATTGATTGAATTGAATTCACGTAAAAATAGTTCATCACCTACCTGAAAATCTCTATCAGCACGGCGAAACTCGGCTGTTTTCAAACCATCTTGAACGAGATGAAAGTAATGAGGAGCTAGCTTGAGCTCATGTTTTCTTTTCATCGTCACACGCTCCGATAATGTTTACTTTTAAGCTCAAAAATCGTTTGGCAATCAATGCAGCGAGTGCAACCCTGTGATGCAATGCGGCGTGCTTCTGAAATAGGCTTGTCGCAGTCTTCACATTCAAAAGCTGAAACACTGACTAAACGATTAGTAATGGTTTTGATTTGTTGCTCACGCATGAGCATTTCGTGCTCGCTAGCGTGGTCAATTTCTTTAGACATGGTCCAGCTCCGCGGCCAGATTTGAGTAATGTTCAGACTCACCAACTAATAACTGGTGAATTTGTTCATCATTCAATTTTTCGTTGATGAGCTTGCACGCGATGGCTTCAAGGCGAGAGGAAAATTTATCAAACATGGCTTTTCTCTCATCCTCGCGAATAGCTTTAATACTGATAGCGACAACGGAATAATCATGTTTACCCGTTGCAGGATCAGCACCGATTAATATTGGTTTTATTTCTTTATTTTTCATTATCAAACCCTCAGATTTAGAATGTAGAAATCCCTGACGCGTTAACGTCATTAATTTTGTTTCTTTACCTTAAATAGGCATGGCAATATGTTTAGGGAATAGCGCCGTAAGTGCTTTAATTTGATTTATTGCTGAAATAATTGATTGCATTTCCTCTTTATTAAATTCTTCAAAACCTAAATGATGTTTATCACTATTAATTTCGGCTAAATAAAGAATCATATTAAGCATTCTCTCATCACTTAATCTTAGATACTCAATAAATCCGGAAAGCTCTTTATTATCTGGACATTCTTTATTTGAATGAAAAACGGTTGTCCTTAATTGAGCAGCTTTATTCAACTCATTCACGCGATATTCTAAGCTGTCACCGTGATTTTCGTAGTGCCTAGTTATTACATTCTTTACTGGCACATCATCAGTTTTCACATTATCGAGTGATTCAATAAGCTTTTTTGTTTTAACTAACTCAATTGCCGTAGTTCCCATGTTCTATATCAACCCCCTAAAATGGGATGTTATCATCCAATGGAATATCACTCATGCAATGTATACCTTTACCTCTTGTTCCCAATGCATTTTCAGCATAAGCCTCTCTTACGTCACTACTTAACTCACAGATAATAAAATCAACATCTAGAGGACTTAAACCATAGGTAACTATGGCTTTATTCATGACGGATATAATATCTTGTTTAATATCATGCTTTGCTGCTGATAACGCACGTAGTCTTTTAATAACACTAAACTCATCAGAGCATGCAGTTTTTGTTTTATTAAATTCTTTTGGTTCTGACATTTCTATTTTGATTTCCATTTTTAACCCTCACTATTATTTAATAGCTGCCGAGAATAAATATAAAAAGAATAAAATACCGCCAATCATTAAAATTTTATCCATTAACGATAATTGGCGTTTTTTATTTCGTTTGTGTTCATTAAATGATGAACTCGTTAATTTATGTTTGTGTTGCTGAAATTGTAATTGAGTCATTTTATTAACCCTTTATTAGTGGATAGAATGGAAATTCATCGATAATTACAAATAATGAATCTATGTATTTTTTTGCATCACTCATTGAATCAAATAAACCAAATGAATCATCATTTCGTTGAACGTGATAGCGGGTTACTGGATTCATAGCTTTAGCCGGTAACTTAACGATTAGAAAGCCACGATATTTAAAGCTGTGAGTTGATATCTGGATTAATTGATTAATCATTGAGGTTCACCTAATCCCAACCAAATTAACCAACCATCACGTAGCTCTTTTGGCATTTTTTCACGTGCCATACGTAAGCCTTTATTCCAATCAGTTACGTCAATGTAATACTCGCCGCGATTATTATCTGGGTGCTTAAGTTCAACATATGGCACCTTGCCATCTTTGCGCATATCTGAGACGGCTTTAGGCGTTTTACCGATATAGCCAGCAAATTTTGTCTCGGTGACAAACTCTGAACCACCTTTAGGAATTTCGATTTCTTTCGACATCTGATAACCTCTTTAATCGTGAGCGCTCTCAAGCGCTCTTTAGCGCCTCGTAGCGATACGGGGTTGTTTCGTATCAAGTAAAATTTAGAGGATCCGCAAAATTATGTCAAGCTCGAAAAGTGAAAAGCTAAAACTAATAAGAGAATCAGAAAGATTAAAATTAAAGGAAATGTCTGATTTAACAGGGATTAATTACCATACATACCATGGGTATGAATCAGGGAAAATGAATATGTCTTTAGAAGCAGCAACAAAACTATTTTCTATATCTCGATTTAGAAAATATATGAACTGGTTCATGTTTGATGAGACCGATCCCGAAGCTGGTCAAATCGCACCGGCTCTCGCACACAATGGGCCAGAAACAACAACCTCATCCCATTCAGAAAAGAAAACTGGTTAACAATACATCAAGATTTTTGCGAATTTATTGATTCGCTAAGTCTTTCAGCCATTGGAGGGATTTCTTATGTCAATTAAGAAACTCGAAGATGGTCGATATGAAGTGGACATTAGACCTACTGGGCGCAATGGAAAGCGGATCAGAAGGAAGTTTAATAAAAAACATGAAGCTATTGCTTTTGAGCGTTACACCTTAGCAAATTACTCTGAAAAAGCTTGGAAGCCAAAACTAGCTGATAAAAGAAAGTTAAGCGAGCTGATATCACAATGGTGGGATCTGTTTGGCAAAAACGCTGTACATGGCATTAATCAGCGAAAAAAAGCAGAGCGAGTTTGCGCGGGGTTATCAGATCCGATTTCATCTCAGGTGACTATAGGTCGAGTTAATATCTATGCGGAAATAAGACAGGCAAAAGGAATTAAAGCATCAACGGTCAATAGGGAAATAACAGCGTTAAGGGGGATATATTCAGATCTTATCAAAACTAATCTTTATCATGGTAATCACCCATTAGCTGGTTTTCAGGGGCTGAAAGAACAAGTGCCCGAAATGTCTTATCTAACTAATGAAGATATTAAATTATTTTTATCCAAGCTATCAGGTGACAACTACAACATAGCAGTTTTGTGTCTAAGTACGGGAGCTAGATGGGGAGAGGCAATGAAATTAAAAAGAGAGCATGTAATTGAAAATAAAGTTCGGTTTACTTATACCAAAACAGGTAAAGCGAGGATTGTGCCTATATCGCCAGAAGTTGCAGACCTTATATGTAAAAATAAAAAAGGACTGCTATTTTCTGGTGTTAAATATTCTTTATTTCGCCAATTACTAAAAGAAGCCAAACCCTCATTACCTAAAGGGCAAGCCGTACATTCTTTAAGACATACGTTTGCAACCCACTTTATGATGAACGGGGGTAGCATTATTACGCTTCAAAAAATATTAGGTCATGGTTCATTAATGCAAACCTTGACCTATGCTCATTTTGCTCCTGATTTTTTACAAGATGCCATCTCATATAATCCACTAAAAGGAAAAACAGTAATGTAAAAATGTCCACACGTTGACCACACTATAGCGTGCTTTGGCGCTCTTAGGCGCTGTTATCCATATGTTTACTATATTGTTTTTATTGGATATATTGATTTTAAAGGCATGAAAAAGGCCAGCA
>NZ_JAMPMI010000032.1:0-24908 GCF_028478065.1 Providencia sp. PROV255
CCTTCAAAATTACACAACCTTTTTTTTAAAAAAAAACTCCGTTTGCAGATAAAATAGCCATCTTGTGCTTTTTCACTGCATAACGATTATAAAAGAAGCGACTTCATGCCTATAATTCTAACTTTAGCAGCCTACTTGGCTCATAAATTCATAATGAATTAGCGAGTTATTTAACTGCCATCCTTTATTTCTTTTTATGGTTATAACTATGAACACACTTTTACGCCCTTATTTAGGTATCTATCCTTCTATTAATGCACGCGTTTTCATTGACCCATCTTCTGTTGTAATTGGAGATGTTCGCATAGCTGATGATGTCAGTATTTGGCCTCTCAGTGTTTTGCGTGGTGATGTTAACTATATCTCTATTGGCGCACGCACCAATATCCAAGATGGCTCAGTACTACATGTCACGCATAAATCTGCCAGTAACCCTGAGGGAAACCCGTTAATTATCGGGGAAGATGTCACCATTGGCCATAAAGTCATGTTACATGGTTGCACTATAGGGAATAGAGTACTGGTTGGAATGGGCTCAATTGTCATTGATGGGGCTATAGTCGAAGATGACGTTATTATCGGAGCTAACAGTTTAGTGACTCAAGGAAAAAGGCTCGAGTCTGGTTACTTATATACAGGGAGCCCAGCAAAAGCCATCCGAAAATTGACTGATGCTGAGTTAGGTCATCTACGTTATTCAGCAAATAACTATGTTGAATGGAAAAATAACTATTTAGCCTCTGATAATACGTAAAGCCCATCTTCGCCATCGAGGCCTTGTTCAATCAAGGCTTCAAACTCTTCTTCGATATCCCATCGATACTGCTGAAATAACCTCAGAGGTGTTTCTTCTTGACCATAGCGTTGAAATAGCAATGACTGAGGGATTGCACATTCGGCAAGCATTCCGCTAATCAACACAGGAAAGCGTACTTGCTTGGATAGCTCATCCCACTCTTCTCTATCCGGAAATTGAATTTGCTGATTCACCCTTTCAATTCCTTATATAAAGCAGATAAAACAGGTGTAATTTCAGGAAGAACGCCATGCCATAGCTTAAAAGAAAATGCAGCTTGTCCTACAAGCATACCTAAGCCATCCGCTATCTTAGTCACTTGGTGTTGAGCCGCAAATTCAAGGAAAGGAGTTAATGACGATTGATAAAACATGTCATAACATGCAACTTGATGATTAAATACATTTGGATCAATTGCAGGAACTTCTCCATTCACACCAGATGAAGTCGCATTGATGATCAGATCAAAATCAGCAGATACGATCTGCGAGATCTCCTTCCCACATATTTTCCCTAGCGCTGAAAATTCGTTAACTAATAATACAACCTTAGAAAAAGTTCTATTTGTTAAAGTGATATCACAGCCATATTCTAAAAGTGGCAATAATGCTCCACGTGTTGCACCACCAGCACCAACTATTAATATTCGGCTACTTGGATGTACAAAATTCAAACGCTGTAAATCTAACAAAAGCCCCATTCCATCTGTGTTGTCTCCCAGCAATCGATGATCATCAAGCTTCATGACCGTATTAACTGCACCACAAGTTTGAGCTCTCGCTGTTAATTCAGAAACAGCATGAAAGGCGCGCTCCTTAAATGGCAATGTAATGTTTGCGCCCTTTCCACCTTGTGAAAAAAACTCTATTAAGCTTTGTTCGAAACCCTCTACTGGTGCTAGGATTTTTTCATATTTCAGTGAAATACCTGTTTGCTCTGCAAACATTTTATGTATAACAGGTGATTTACTGTGTTGAATTGGATTGCCAAAAACCGCAAACATTTCCATCAATATTATCCTTTACGATATAGTTGCCCTGTTTTTGCGTCTCTTATTTCAGAAGGATTTTGGCGGCCACCCACTGTTCCATCAAGGACAGGAACACTTCCTTTAAATTGAGCAATTACTTCTTCTGTTGTTCTACAAGGCTCTAAACCACTTAAATTTGCACTTGTAGACACTAAAGGTTTGCCATAATGACGGCATAAGCTTTTTACTAATTCATGGTCTGTGACTCTCACTGCGATGGTGTCAAACCGGCCAGTCAACCATTTTGGCGTCGTTGTTTTTGCGGGGATAACCCATGTTACTGGCCCTGGCCATGTTGCAAACATCGCTTGTTTCTGATCTTCCGTTAACTGCTCATCATCTATATAGTCTTTTAATTGTTCATAGCTATCGGCAATAAGGATTAATCCTTTTTCCCAAGGGCGTTGCTTCAATTCTAATAACTTATGTACTGCCTTTTCACTATCTGGGTCACAGCCTAAACCAAATACGGCTTCTGTTGGGTAGGCAATAACCTCCTCGTGTTGTAATGAATTTATGATACTTTCAATTGCAGGTGTAGATATATTTGACATAGTTTTAACTCATTATTCTTCTTGTTGCTTACCGCAGCGTTTGCTGGCACAAAATAATCTTACTCCCTGTCCCCCCCTTTTTTCCATAAGTAATGGATATTCACAATACTTACATTTACCAGTAATAGGCTTATTATTTAATATAAACTGACAGTTAGGATAATTATCACAAGCATAAAAAGTCTTACCGAAACGCGATTTTCTCT
Source organism: Providencia sp. PROV255 (assembly GCF_028478065.1). Taxonomy (NCBI): domain Bacteria; kingdom Pseudomonadati; phylum Pseudomonadota; class Gammaproteobacteria; order Enterobacterales; family Morganellaceae; genus Providencia; species Providencia sp. PROV255. The sequence continues at coordinate 2,587 of NZ_JAMPMI010000032.1, forward strand.
GTAATAAATTCCCTGTTTGGCATTGCGGGCAAGAAATTTTAGTTTCATCCGGCTTATCAATTAGCTCAATATGTTCACATTCAGGATAATTACTACAACCAATAAACATGCCAAATCGGCCTTGCTTCAGCACTAAGTCATGGCTACATTTAGGACAATGTTGACCACTTAATACTTTAATAATATGACTTTCTACTGTAGGCCTTAACGGCCTCATATAATGACATTGTGGATAACTTGAACAACCCCAAAAAGGCCCATGTGAACTATTGCGGATAACAAGCAAGGAATCGCATTCTGGACAATGTTCATTTTTCTCTGTATCGAAGGGCAGTTGTTTAGACATGTTTTTCTCTACTGTTGCTTTTAACTAAGTGACTCTGGTATACCCACCAGCCCCCGAGCTAACTACTCCATTGATTTCCATCTCAGTTAATATGGTAATTATTTGAGTAACAGGAATTTGGGTCTGTTCTGCAATGACATCTACTGGTGTCGCTTGGTACCCCACCATACCTAAAATTTTATTTTCTACCACACTAAACTCAAGTGATACCTTTTCTATAGGCAATTCTGTTTGTATCCAATTTAACCCATCACCAATATGTTGCAATACATCTTCAGGTTCAGCTAATAGATAAGCTCCTTGCTGCAATAGCCAATGGTTACCATGGAATGCAGAATTACCCAATGGAGCAGGCAATGTAAATAAGTCACGGTTTTGCTCTAATGCATATCTAGCAGTTATTAATGATCCACTTTTCATTCCAGCTTCAATGACAACAACTGCTTTACTTAACCCACTAATAATACGGTTTCTCTTGGGAAATTGCTTAGGTAATGGTGGTACATCTGGCCAATATTCTGAAATCAACGCACCATAATTTTTAATCTTTTCAGCTAATTCAGCATGTTGACGCGGGTAAATATTTGCTAATCCGCTACCTAAAACCGCAATTGTTTCACCTCTATTATCTAGAGCTGCTTTATGGCTTATACCGTCGATACCTAATGCAAGCCCACTAGTGATGGTTATACCATGGTGAACAAAGCTCTTTACAAACAGGTTAGTCCATATTCTGCCATATTCACTTGCTCTACGACTGCCAACTATAGCAATTTGTGGCGCTACCAATAATTCACTTTTTCCCTCAACAAATAATAAAAGAGGAGGACTGTAGATTTGCTTTAATAAAAAAGGGTAATGGGAATCACAGTAAGTAATCATTTGATGATGTTTATCTGAAAGCCATGCTTGTACTTTTTCTAGCCGGTGCATAGAGACATTCATAAATTGTAATTGCTGTATTTCATTCAAACCATGATGGTGTAAAGCCTGATAGCTAATTTTATTTAGTTGTTTTAGCTCATTAATTATTCTTACTGCATTCAGGGGCAATAGCCTTTTAACTTGAGACATCCTTAACCAAATTTCTTGGGTATCCATTATTGTCATCCTGACTCATTAACAAATAGGTTCTTCAGTGAACAAATCATAACCAATACTGTCAATATGAAAGAGAAATGTCTAGAATAGTCATTAATTCCCATTCACATTTTGGAAACCGCTCGAAAAATTTATGTCAGTCTTAAACGTATTACATTATCCAGACGAACGCTTACGCACAATTGCTAAGCCAGTAGACAAAGTTGATGCTTCTATACAGCGTATCGTTGATGATATGTTCGATACCATGTATGAAGAAGAAGGTATTGGCCTTGCAGCAACTCAAGTCGATATCCACCAGCGAATCATCGTCATTGATGTGTCCGAAACTCGTGATGAGCGCTTAGTTCTTATTAACCCTGAATTGTTAGATAAATCTGGGGAAACAGGTATCGAAGAAGGTTGCTTGTCTATTCCGGAACAACATGGCTTCGTCCCTCGTGCTGAGCAGGTAAAAGTTCGTGCACTAAATTATAACGGCGAGTCTTTTGAACTAGAGGCTGATGGTTTATTAGCTATCTGTATCCAACATGAAATGGACCACCTTGTTGGTAAGCTATTTGTTGACTATTTATCGCCTTTAAAACGTCAGCGCATCCGCCAGAAAGTTGAAAAACTAGACAGACTAAGAGCAAAAGAAGCCAAGAATAGCTAGTTCGCTAAATATAAATAGGGAAATTAACGTGTCAGAGCCATTGAAAATTATTTTTGCAGGTACACCAGATTTTGCGGCCAAACACTTAGCTGCTCTCTTAGGTACCAGGCACCAAATCGTAGGCGTTCTCACTCGCCATGATAAACCTGCGGGGAGAGGTAAAAAGTTAACACCAAGCCCTGTCAAGGTTCTCGCTGAAGAAAACCAACTCCCTGTTTTTCAACCAATATCTCTTAGAGATAGCGAAAACCAGCAGTGGATAAAAGACCAAAATGCGGACTTAATGATAGTTGTTGCTTATGGATTGATTTTACCGCAAGCCGTTCTTGATATTCCTCGCTTAGGTTGCTTGAATGTTCACGGCTCTTTGTTACCTCGCTGGAGAGGAGCAGCACCAATTCAACGTTCTATTTGGGCTGGTGATACTGAAACGGGTGTGACTATTATGCAAATGGACGCAGGTTTAGATACTGGAGACATGCTTTACAAAGCAATTTGTCCAATTAGCGCTAGTGATACGAGCGCCTCGTTATATGATAAATTAGCAATAACAGGCCCTGAAGCATTAATTCATACTGTTGAGATGTTATCCGCAGGTCAATGCGTTGGTGAGAAACAAGACGATTCATTAGCAAATTATGCTGAAAAATTATCGAAAGAGGAAGCTCGCATTAATTGGCAAGATGATGCTGTACATATTGAGCGTTGTATTCGTGCTTTCAATCCTTGGCCAATGAGTTATTTCATGGTTGAAGAGCAACTCATTAAAGTTTGGCAAGCTGAAGTATTCACCGACGAACATGACAAGCAACCAGGAACAATTATTAGCGCTGATAAAAAAGGTATATGTATCGCCACAGGAAATGGCATACTAAATATTACTCAGCTACAACCGCCTGGCAAAAAAGCAATGAGTGCACAAGATATCCTAAACTCTCGTCGCGAATGGTTTACTCCAGAGCAAATTCTAGCATAACGAACTTGTAAACTGCCTGATACCTTCAGGCAGTTTTATTTCAGTCACTAATATATTCATCTTCACCATATGAAAAACACATATAATTTGCGTAGTATCGCGGCAACAGCAATTAATCAAGTCCTTGATAACGGACAATCACTAAGCACTGTATTGCCTGACTTACAACGCAATATCAATGATAAAGATAAAGCTTTATTACAAGAAATTTGCTTTGGCGTTTTACGTTATTTACCTAAGCTTGAATGGTTTATTAGTCAGCTAATGGAAAAACCATTAACTGGTAAACAAAGAACCCTGCATTACTTAATTATGGTAGGTATCTATCAGCTACTTTATACTCGCATTCCGCCTCATGCTGCATTAGCAGAAACAGTAAATGGAGCAGTAGCACTGAAAAAACCCCAATTAAAAGGGCTTATTAATGGCGTGTTGCGTTCATTTCAACGCCAACAAGTACAATTAGAAGAAAGAATTACTAACAACACTAGCCAATATTTACATCCAAGCTGGTTATTAAAACACCTACAAACAGCCTATCCAGATGATTGGCAATCTATTATTGAAGCAAATAACCAACGCCCACCTATGTGGTTAAGAGTAAATTCTCAGCATCACACAGCTACACAATATCTTAATTTATTAGAGCAATCTGAGATAACCGCACATTTGCACTCTTCACATCCAAATGCTATCCGCTTAGATGAACCTACAGCTGTTTCTCGTCTTCCGGGCTTTGAAGATGGTTGGTCAACAGTACAAGATGTTTCAGCTCAAGGCTGTGCTGAATTACTAGAACCTCAAAATGGGGAAAATATTTTAGATTTATGTGCAGCACCAGGTGGAAAAACAACCCATATTTTAGAGTTAGCCCCTAAGGCTAATGTTATTGCTGTAGACATAGATGAATCACGCCTTAAAAGAGTGAAAGAAAATTTAATTCGTCTAAAGCAACATGCTGTTGTTATACAAGGAGACGGAACACAGCCTGAAACATGGGCTCAAGGTCAGCAATTTGATCGTATTTTGCTTGATGCTCCTTGTTCCGCAACAGGCGTTATTCGACGTCATCCTGATATTAAATGGCTACGTCGTGATTCAGACATAAATGAATTAGCGCAACTACAATCTCAAATTCTCGAAGCTATCTGGCCTTATTTAAAACCAGGCGGCACACTGGTCTATGCGACTTGTTCAATTATGCCCGAAGAAAACGGAAAACAAATACACAATTTCCTATCTAAACATAATGATGCCTGTCTAAATGACGGAACTGATGCTGGATTACAAATATTACCCAGTACTAATGGCGGTGATGGTTTCTTTTATGCACGCTTAGTCAAAAAAGTGTAGGAAATGGTAGCCAGCTCTCTGATATAGGAATATGTAATGAAGATCATTATTCTAGGTGCTGGGCAAGTTGGCGGCACGCTTGCTGAAAATTTAGTTGATGAGAACAATGATATTACCGTCGTCGATACCGATGCTGATCGCTTACGTCAATTACAGGATCAATTCGATCTGCGAGTGGTAAATGGCCATGGTTCTCATCCCCGGGTACTTCGAGATGCAGGTGCAGAAGATGCAGATATGTTAGTAGCAGTGACCAATTCCGATGAAACTAACATGATTGCTTGCCAGATTGCCTATAGCCTATTTAATACCCCAAATAAAATAGCGCGTATCAGGGCAACTGAATATATCCGTGAAGCCGACAAATTGTTCCTGCCTGAACAAATCCCGATTGACTACTTAATATCGCCAGAACAATTAGTTATCGATTATATCTATAAATTAATTCAATACCCTGGTGCTCTTCAAGTTGTAAACTTTGCAGAAGGCAAAGTCAGTATTGTTGCTGTAAAAGCCTATTACGGCGGTTCCCTCGTGGGTAATGCATTATCGAGTTTACGCGAACATATGCCACATATTGATACTCGCGTTGTCGCTATTTTCCGCCAAGATAGGCCTATCCGGCCTCAAGGCTCAACAATCATTGAAGCGGGAGACGAAGTTTTTTTTGTTGCTTCTACACAACATATCCGAGCTGTAATGAGTGAGCTGCAAAGGTTAGAAAAGCCATACAAACGTTTGATGATAGTTGGTGGTGGCAACGTTGGAGCTGGTCTAGCAAGACGACTAGAAAAAGATTACAGCGTGAAACTTATTGAACGCAACCAGAAGCGTGCAACAGAACTTGCTGAGCTACTGCATGATACAATTGTGTTTTATGGAGATGCATCTGACCAAGAGTTACTCACTGAAGAGCACATTGAGCAAATGGATGTTTTTATTGCCCTAACAAATGATGATGAAGCTAATATTATGTCTGCTATGTTAGCTAAAAAAATGGGGGCTAAAAAAGCAATGGTACTTATACAACGCTCTGCATACGTTGAACTTGTTCAAGGTGGGGTCATTGACATTGCAATTTCACCTCAACAAGCAACTATTTCCGCTTTACTAAGCCATGTCAGAAAAGCAGATATCGTCAATGTATCATCTTTAAGAAGAGGTGTTGCGGAAGCTATTGAGGCAATTGCACACGGTGATGAAAATACGTCAAAAGTTGTTGGTAAAAAAATATCTGAAATTAAACTTCCTCCAGGAACTATTATTGGTGCGATTGTCCGAGAAGAAGAAGTCATTATAGCTAGTGATTACCATATTATTGAACAAGGTGACCATGTCATTATGTTTATTACAGATAAAAAGTATGTACCTGAAGTTGAAAAATTATTTCAACCGAGTCCATTCTTCTTATAAAAATAAAAATAGTAAATATTTGCAGCTTAATAATTCTAGCGACTATAATTTGTTAACCTAATACATGTTTTGTTTCAATTGAGTTATTTATTAAGGGGTCGTCTAATGAGCTTTTTAAAAGATTTCCGCGAATTTGCCATGAAAGGTAATGTAGTGGATATGGCAGTCGGTATTATTATTGGTGCCGCATTTGGTAAAATTGTATCTTCATTAGTTGCTGATGTCATCATGCCTCCGCTAGGGTTACTAATCGGTGGTGTTGATTTCAAATCATTTAGCATCGTACTGAAAGAAGCACAAGGTGATTTACCCGCAGTTGTACTAAATTATGGAATGTTTATACAAACTGTTTTTGACTTTGTTATTGTTGCCTTTGCTATCTTTATGGCAATTAAAGTTATGAATAAAGTTCGCCGCGAAAAAGAAGCAGCACCAGCAGAGCCTGCACCACCGTCTAAAGAAGAAGTTCTATTATCAGAAATTCGTGATCTTTTGAAAGAACAAAATAAAAAATAACTAAAAGGCCAGTGGTAATACGTCAATAAACCTATTACCACTGGCCTCCCAGTTAACTGAATTCTTATTTTTTCCTTTTCTTGTGTAACTACCTTTCCCTTTTTTATTTTTTTCAACTCTTTGACGAAATAGTGGATCATGGAGTAATGCTTCAATCGCATTATCTTTAATCTCACCACGTTTATGTTGATATTTACTCATGATATACCTTCATATAGTTAGCTGATTATATAATTAATAAACTTTAGATGCGCCTTTTTCTAATATTTCCATAATAGAGCAATACGTTGTCGCATGTTCTTCACCACAACATGCTGAACTTAACATCTTCAACGAATCGCGCATAATAATAAGCTCTTGTATCTTTTTTTCAACTTCAAGTAATCTAAGATCTACAATCTGTTTAGATTCCTGACAAGTATGATGTTCAGGATCAACTCGTATTGAAAGTAACTCAGTAATAGCTTCTAAAGTAAAGCCTAACTGTTTTGCATAACGAATAAAACGCAAACGCTGCAAGTCATGCTCAGTAAATAACCTATACCCACCTTCAGTTCTTTCTTTGTGTTCCATCAAACCTTGTTTTTCATAAAAACGAATTGTATCAGGCGTCACATCTGCAAGCCTAGCAATTTCACCTATCTTATACATGCTCATAACACTTACCTGTAAATATGGGTTAATCACAAAAAATTCAAGGGAACAAACCTATTAGGAAGACAAGAATAGCAGGTACAAAAAAACCGGGCAAATATACCCGGTTTTCTTGAAAGCGACGACAGATTACTCTGCAGCTGCTTCTTGAGACTCAACAGCACGGTCAACAAGCTCGATGTAAGCCATCGGAGCGTTGTCACCTGTACGGTAGCCACACTTAAGAATACGAGTGTAACCACCTGCACGAGCTGCGAAACGAGGTCCCAGTTCATTAAATAATTTTGCAACGATCTCGTTATCACGAGTACGTGCGAATGCCAGACGACGATTAGCTACGCTGTCGGTCTTGGCAAGAGTAATCAGCGGCTCAACGACGCGACGCAGTTCTTTCGCTTTAGGCAGAGTCGTCTTGATGATTTCATGACGAACTAAAGAACCTGCCATGTTACGGAACATAGCTTGGCGGTGGCTGCTGTTGCGGTTCAATTGACGACCACTCTTACGATGGCGCATGACCTTATCCTTCTCAGTAAAACCTTAACCTGTGATCTTAATCATCAGCAATACTTGCTGGTGGCCAATTTTCTAAGCGCATGCCCAGAGAAAGACCACGAGATGCCAAGACGTCCTTAATTTCAGTAAGAGATTTCTTACCAAGATTCGGAGTTTTAAGCAACTCAACTTCTGTACGCTGTACCAGATCACCGATGTAGTGGATAGCTTCTGCTTTGAGGCAGTTAGCAGAGCGGACAGTCAATTCCAGATCGTCAACTGGGCGCAATAAGATAGGATCGAATTCTGGTTTCTCTTCTTTAACTTCAGGCTGACGTACATCACGTAAGTCAACAAAAGCTTCAAGTTGTTCAGCCAGAATGGTTGCCGCACGGCGAATCGCCTCTTCAGGATCGATTGTACCGTTAGTTTCCATTTCAATAACTAACTTATCCAAGTCTGTACGTTGCTCAACACGAGCTGCTTCAACATTGTAGGCTATACGCTCTACTGGGCTGTAGCAAGCATCGACTAACAAACGACCGATTGGGCGCTCATCTTCTTCCGAATGAACTCGGGCAGAAGCCGGCACATAACCACGACCACGCTGTACTTTAATTCGCATATTAATAGATGCGCTTTCGTCAGTCAGGTGGCAGATGACGTGCTGTGGCTTGACGATTTCGACATCACCATCATGGATGATGTCGGCTGCAGTCACAGGGCCAATGCCAGATTTATTCAAGGTTAAAATAACTTCATCTTTCCCCTGAACTTTTACCGCCAGCCCTTTCAGGTTGAGGAGAATCTCCAGGATATCTTCCTGTACACCTTCTTTGGTGCTGTACTCATGCAGTACACCATCAATTTCAACCTCTGTCACCGCACAACCCGGCATAGACGAAAGCAGAATACGGCGCAGTGCGTTACCAAGAGTATGGCCAAAGCCACGCTCTAAAGGCTCAAGGGTCACCTTAGCGTGCGTCGAACTCACTTGCTCGATATCTACCAGGCGCGGTTTTAGAAACTCTGTCACAGAACCCTGCATTGTGTCCTCTCTTTGGTGCTAAGCTTTACTTGGAGTAAAGCTCGACGATCAGGTGTTCGTTAATGTCCGCAGACAAGTCAGTACGTTCAGGAATACGTTTGAACACACCTTCCATTTTAGCAGCATCAACTTCCAGCCAAGTTGGCTTCTCACGCTGTTCAGCCAGCTCTAAAGCAGCCTTAATACGAGACTGTTTTTTAGCTTTCTCACGAACGCTGATAACGTCATTCGGGGAAACCTGATAAGAAGCGATATTAACTACGCGACCATTTACCATGATAGCTTTGTGGCTAACCATTTGACGTGCTTCTGCGCGAGTTGCGCCAAAGCCCATACGGTAAACGACGTTATCAAGACGACCTTCAAGCAAAGTCAGCAGGTTTTCACCTGTGTTGCCTTTCAGACGTGTTGCTTCTTTGTAATAGTTACGGAATTGACGTTCCAGAACACCGAACATACGACGAACTTTTTGTTTTTCACGTAACTGGACACCATAGTCAGACAGACGCGGTTTACGCGCACCGTGCTGGCCTGGAGCCTGTTCTAATTTACACTTGGTGTCAATCGCGCGAACACCAGACTTCAGAAAGAGGTCTGTTCCTTCGCGACGGCTCAGCTTGAGCTTAGGACCCAAATATCTAGCCATTTTCTTTCTCCAACAGTCCTAAAAAAAACGAAACGTATTTAAACGCGACGTTTTTTCGGTGGGCGACAACCGTTATGAGGGATAGGAGTCACATCAGTAATATTAGTGATGCGGAAACCAGCGGCGTTCAGAGCACGAATTGTTGATTCGCGACCCGGACCCGGTCCCTTAACCATAACTTCCAGGTTTTTGATTCCGTATTCTTTCACAGCTTCTGCGCAACGCTCTGCTGCAACCTGAGCTGCGAACGGAGTAGATTTGCGAGAACCACGGAAACCGGAACCACCGGCAGTTGCCCAACCTAATGCGTTACCTTGACGGTCAGTAATAGTAACGATTGTGTTGTTGAAAGAAGCATGGATATGAGCCACACCGTCTGAGACTTGTTTTCTTACACGCTTACGTGCACGAATTGGTGCTTTTGCCATTATTCAATACCCCGACTTATTTCTTGATCGGCTTACGCGGACCCTTACGGGTACGAGCGTTAGTCTTAGTACGCTGTCCGCGCACAGGAAGACCACGACGATGACGTAAACCACGGTAACATCCAAGGTCCATCAGACGCTTGATGCTCAGGGTAATTTCACGACGTAAGTCACCTTCTACAACGTATTTAGCAACTTCGTCACGCAGCTTGTCGATTTGTTCTTCAGACAGCTCACTGATCTTAACATTTTCAGCAATACCTGTTGCTTCACAGATAGCCTGTGAGCGGGTCTTACCGATACCGAAAATCGATGTTAAAGCGATTACAGTATGTTTATGATCAGGAATGTTAATGCCTGCTATACGGGCCACTATGCACTCCTAAGTTAAAATATACATTACTGTGCTGAAAAGCCCGTTTTCAGGATACTCAAACAATAATGTATCTTAGATAAAAAAGATTGGCTGGCTAATTTAGCCAGCTCAACCCAACTTTGCAAGAAAAAAATGCTTTTTCTTAACCTTGACGTTGTTTATGTCTTGGTTCAACACTACAAATTACACGAACGCTACCATTGCGACGGATAATTTTGCAGTTACGGCATAATTTCTTGACGGAAGCACGAACTTTCATTTTTACTCTCCGTAACTTCTAAGCAAACCATAATCACACTAAGTGATTACTTACCTTTCAGGTTTGCTTTCTTCAATGCAGACTCATACTGACTTGACATCATTAGAGTTTGCACTTGAGCCATAAAGTCCATGATAACGACAACCACGATTAAGAGGGAAGTACCACCAAAGTAAAAAGGTACTTTCATTGCGTCACGCATGAACTCCGGGATTAGGCAGATGAAGGTAATATATAATGCACCAACTAATGTTAAGCGAGTCATTACCTTATCAATGTACTTGGCCGTTTGCTCTCCCGGACGAATTCCTGGTACAAATGCACCGGACTTCTTCAGGTTATCTGCTGTTTCTCTTGGGTTGAAAACCAACGCCGTATAGAAGAAACAGAAGAAGATGATCGCAGATGCATAAAGTAACACATATAACGGTTGACCAGGCTGCAAATACATAGAAATTGTAGTCAGCCAGTCCCAGCCAGTTCCATCACCAAACCAAGAAGCTATTGTACCCGGGAATAGTATGATACTGGAAGCAAAAATTGCAGGAATTACACCCGCCATATTCACTTTTAACGGTAAATGCGTACTTTGTGCTGCATAAACACGGCGCCCTTGCTGACGTTTAGCGTAATTAACGACAATACGACGTTGACCACGTTCCATAAACACAACAAAGAAAGTAACCGCGAATACTAACACCGCAACCAACAGCAACAGGAGGAAGTGCAGATCGCCTTGCCGAGCTTGCTCGATGGTATGGCCAATAGCCGGCGGTAACCCCGCAACAATACCAGCGAAGATAATGATAGAAATACCGTTACCGATACCTCTTTCAGTTATCTGCTCACCTAACCACATTAGGAACATAGTCCCTGTGACTAAGCTAACAACTGCCGTAAAGTAGAACGGGAGGCCTGGATCAATGACTAACCCTTGCATCCCTGGCATATTCGGTAGACCCATTGCAATACCAATAGATTGGAATATTGCTAATACCAGAGTACCCCAGCGAGTATATTGGCTTATCTTCCGACGACCTGCTTCTCCTTCCTTCTTGATCTCTGCTAATCGTGGATTAACCACTGATAATAATTGGATAATGATCGATGCCGAAATATACGGCATGATACCCAAAGCAAAGATAGAAGCACGGCTAAGAGCACCACCAGAGAACATGTTAAACATTTCAATGATGGTGCCTTGTTGCTGTTCGAGCAATTTGGCAAGCACAGTGGCATCAATACCAGGGATTGGAATAAAAGAACCAATTCGGAAAACAATTAGCGCACCAATTACAAACAAAAGTCTGCGTTTAAGTTCGCCAGCTCCACCCTTGGCACTTTGAAAATCTAATCCTGGTTGTTTAGCCATCTGTCACTTATTCCTCAATTTTACCGCCGGCAGCTTCGATTGCAGCGCGAGCACCTTTAGTAACACGAAGGCCACGTACAGTAACTGCACGGTTCACTTCGCCAGACAGAATAACCTTAGCATATTCAATCTGGATGCCAACAACGTTCGCGGCTTTCAGTGCGTTCAGATCAATAACATCGCCTTCAACAGCAGCAAAATCAGACAGACGAATCTCTGCAGTGATCATTGCTTTACGTGAAGTGAAGCCGAATTTCGGCAAACGACGGTATAAAGGCATCTGGCCACCTTCGAAACCACGACGTACGCCACCGCCAGAACGAGATTTCTGACCTTTGTGACCACGGCCGCCGGTTTTACCCAGACCAGAACCGATACCACGACCTACGCGTTTAGGCGCGTGCTTGGCACCTTCAGCCGGAGACAGAGTATTTAAACGCATCTCTTACTCCTCAACTTTAACCATGTAGGAAACCAAGTTGACCATACCACGTACAGCAGGAGTATCCTCGCGCTCTACTGTATGACCAATGCGACGCAGACCTAAACCGACCAGTGTTGCCTTATGCTTAGGCAGACGACCGATTGAACTGCGAACTTGTGTAATTTTAATAGTCTTAGCCATAGCCGATTACCCCAGAATTTCTTCGACGGATTTTCCACGCTTAGCTGCGACCATTTCTGGAGACTTCATGCTGTCTAAAGCATCCAGTGTTGCACGAACCACGTTGATTGGGTTTGTGGAACCATAGGTTTTAGCCAGTACGTTGCGAACTCCAGCTACTTCTAAAACAGCACGCATTGCACCGCCGGCAATGATACCGGTACCTTCGTGAGCAGGTTGCATAAACACACGAGAACCAGTGTGTGTACCTTTCACAGGGTGGAACAATGTGCCGTTGTTTAGAGCAACGGTTTTCATACTGCGACGGGCTTTTTCCATCGCTTTCTGGATTGCTGCCGGAACTTCGCGCGCTTTGCCGTAGCCAAAACCAACGCGACCGTTACCATCACCAACTACAGTCAGTGCGGTAAAGCTGAAAATACGGCCACCTTTAACGGTTTTTGCTACGCGGTTTACCGCGATCAGCTTTTCCTGCAGTTCGCCAGCTTGTTTCTCGATGTGAGCCATCTTACACCTCTACCTTAGAACTGAAGGCCAGCTTCACGGGCAGCATCTGCCAGTGCCTGGACTCTACCATGATATTGGAAACCAGAACGGTCAAAAGCAACAACAGTGATGCCTTTTTCCAGTGCGCGTTCAGCAACTAATTTACCAACAATTGCTGCTGCGTCTTTGTTTCCAGTAAACTTAACTTGTTCATTGATAGCTTTTTCTGTAGTAGAAGCTGCAACCAATGTTTCAGAACCGTTTGGTGCGATAACCTGCGCATAAATATGGCGTGGAGTACGATGTACCACCAGGCGAGTCGCACCCAATTCTTGGATCTTACGGCGTGCGCGGGTCGCACGACGGATACGAGCTGCTTTCTTATCCATAGTGTTACCTTACTTCTTCTTAGCCTCTTTGGTACGCACGATTTCATCGGCGTAACGAACACCTTTACCTTTGTAAGGTTCAGGACGACGGTAAGCACGCAGTTCTGCTGCAACTTGACCAATCACTTGCTTATCCGCACCTTTCAGTACGATTTCAGTTTGTGTTGGGCATTCAGCAGTAATGCCTGCTGGCAGTGCGTGTTCAACCGGATGCGAGAAACCTAAAGACAAGCTTACAGCATTGCCTTTGATTGCTGCACGGTAACCAACACCGACCAGTTGAAGCTTTTTAGTGAAGCCTTCGGTAACACCAACAACCATTGCATTACACAGTGAACGAGTAGTACCCGCTTGTGCCCATGCATCATCAAAACCTTCGCGTGGTGCGAAAGTCAGTTGATTGTCTTCGCTTTTAACTTCAACTGCATTATGGATAGTACGAGTAAGCTCGCCGTTTTTACCCTTAATCGAAATAACCTGACCGTTGAGTTTTACCTCTACGCCGGCAGGAATGACGACGGGTGCTTTTGCCACACGAGACATTCTTTCCTCCCGAATTAAGCTACGTAGCAGAGAATCTCGCCACCAAGACCAGCTTGGCGAGCTGCACGATCAGTCATGACACCTTTAGAGGTAGAAACAACAGCGATACCTAAACCAGCCATAACTTGTGGCAGCTCATCTTTTTTCTTATAGATGCGCAGACTTGGGCGGCTTACACGCTGAATGCTTTCTACAACAGCCTTACCTTGGAAATAACGTAAAGTCAGTTCCAGTTCTGGCTTGATGTCGCCTTCAATTTTAAAATCTTCAATATAACCTTCTTCCTTCAGCACTTTGGCAATTGCCACTTTCAGCTTGGAGGAAGGCATGGTGACCGCAACTTTGTTCGCGGCCTGACCGTTACGGATACGGGTCAGCATATCCGCGATGGGATCTTGCATGCTCATCTGTCTTTACTCCCGTGATTCAAATGGAATTACCAACTTGCCTTTTTAAGGCCCGGGATTTCACCGCGCATAGCGGCTTCACGGACTTTAATACGGCTCAGACCAAACTTCCGCAGGAAACCGTGCGGACGCCCTGTTTGACGGCAGCGATTACGCTGACGAGAAGGACTTGAATCACGTGGCAGTGTTTGCAGCTTGAGAACAGCGTCCCAGCGATCTTCATCAGATGCTTTAACATCAGAGATGATAGCTTTCAGTTCTACGCGTTTTGCGAAGAATTTCTCAGCTAATTTAGCACGTTTAACATCACGCGCTTTCATAGATTTCTTAGCCATGAGTACCCTGCCTTACTTGCGGAACGGGAAGTTGAACGCTGCTAACAGTGCGCGACCTTCGTCATCTGATTTCGCAGTAGTGGTGATAGTAATATCTAAACCACGTACGCGATCCACTTTATCGTAATCGATTTCAGGGAAGATGATTTGTTCACGAACACCCATGCTGTAGTTACCGCGACCATCGAAAGACTTAGCGGACAAGCCACGGAAGTCACGAATACGTGGTACAGCAATAGAAATCAGACGCTCAAGGAACTCCCACATGCGTTCGCCACGCAGGGTTACTTTACAGCCGATTGGATAGCCCTGACGGATTTTGAAGCCTGCAACAGATTTGCGTGCTTTGGTGATCAAAGGTTTTTGACCTGAGATCGCTGTTAAATCAGCTGCTGCGTTATCCAGCAGTTTTTTATCAGCAATCGCTTCACCAACACCCATATTCAGGGTGATCTTCTCGACCCGAGGGACTTGCATGACAGAAGTGTAGCTAAACTCAGTCATGAGTTTATTAACTACTTCGTCTTTATAGTAATCATGCAGTTTCGCCATCGTATACTCCAAAAATTACTTGATAGTTTCACTGTTAGATTTGAAGAAACGGACTTTTTTGCCGTCTTCGAATCTAAAGCCTACACGGTCAGCCTTACCAGTTGCCGCGTTAAAGATTGCAACGTTAGAAACTTGAATAGCCGCTTCTTTTTCAACGATGCCACCTGGTTGGTTCAGAGCCGGTACAGGCTTCTGATGTTTTTTAACCAGATTGATACCTTCAACGATAACTTTACTAGAAGAAATAACCTGCTTTACTTTACCGCGCTTACCTTTGTCTTTCCCAGTTAGCACGATAACTTCGTCATCACGACGGATTTTCGCTGCCATAGTTTCGCTCCTTAGAGTACTTCAGGTGCCAGAGAGATAATTTTCATAAACTTCTCATTACGAAGTTCACGAGTTACCGGCCCAAAAATACGCGTACCGATTACTTGCTCGCTGTTATTATTTAATAACACACAAGCATTACCATCGAAGCGAATGACAGAACCGTCAGGGCGACGTACACCCTTCTTGGTGCGCACCACTACCGCTTTCAGGACATCACCCTTTTTAACTTTACCGCGTGGAATTGCTTCTTTAACAGTAATTTTAATGATGTCGCCTACATGTGCATAGCGACGGTGCGAGCCACCTAGAACCTTGATACACATTACGCGACGTGCACCGGAGTTGTCGGCCACGTTCAGCATAGTCTGTTCTTGGATCATTTTAGTGCTCCGCTAAATGTCAACTACTACTGAGCCACCTCATTATGAAGAGGCCGTTCAAATATACCCATACTACGAGGGCGCGGCATTATAACACCACATCATCGTGTTGGACAGAAAAAAATAAACGGCTCAATCAAAAAGAGCCGTTTATTCATCAAGAAAAGTTATTCTATTACAGAACAGCTTTTTCTACAACGCGAACTAAGGCCCAAGACTTAGTCTTAGACAGTGGACGAGTTTGGCGGATTTCTACCACGTCACCGATTCCACATTCATTGTTCTCGTCATGTACGTGCAATTTAGTCGTACGACGGATGAATTTACCATACAGAGGGTGTTTCACCATACGCTCGATAGCAACAACAATAGATTTCTCCATTTTATCGCTAACTACACGACCTTGCAGAGTACGGATTTTATCGCTCATTACGCACCTGCCTTCTCAGTCAGTAAAGTCTTCACACGTGCGATATCGCGACGCACTTGTTTCAACAGATGAGACTGTTGCAGCTGACCACTTGCAGCCTGCATACGTAAATTAAATTGTTCACGTAACAGGTTCAAAAGTTCAGCATTCAGCTCTTCAACGCTTTTTTCGCGCAGCTCTTGTGCTTTCATTACATCACCGTCTTAGTTACAAAGGTGGTTTTGATAGGCAGTTTCGCTGCTGCCAGAGAGAATGCCTCACGAGCCAGCTCTTCAGGCACACCGTCCATTTCGTACAGTACTTTACCAGGCTGGATTAAGGCAACCCAATATTCTACGTTACCTTTACCTTTACCCATACGAACTTCGAGTGGTTTCTCAGTGATTGGTTTGTCTGGGAATACACGGATCCAGATTTTACCTTGACGCTTAATAGCACGGGTCATAGCACGACGTGCCGCTTCGATCTGACGTGCAGTCAGACGACCACGGCCAACAGCTTTAAGACCGAAAGTGCCGAAGCTAACATCCGTACCTTGCGCTAGACCACGGTTGCGGCCTTTGTGCACCTTACGGAATTTTGTACGCTTTGGTTGTAACATCAGCGACTCTCCTTACTTGCGGCCTTTACGCTGCTGCTTTTTAGGTTGAGCAGCTGGTTTCTCAGCTTGTTCAACAGCAGCCATACCACCCAGAATCTCACCTTTGAAGATCCATACCTTAACGCCGAGAACACCGTAAGTGGTGTGCGCTTCTGAAGTGTTGTAATCGATATCAGCACGTAATGTGTGCAGTGGCACACGGCCTTCACGATACCACTCGGTACGAGCGATTTCAGCACCGCCTAAACGGCCACTGACTTCAACTTTAATACCTTTAGCGCCCAGACGCATTGCGTTCTGTACTGCACGCTTCATAGCACGACGGAACATAACACGACGTTCCAGCTGTGAAGAAATGCTGTCAGCAACTAATTTAGCGTCTAGTTCTGGTTTACGAACTTCGGCGATATTGATTTGCGCAGGAACACCAGCGATATCCGCTACTGTTTTACGCAGTTTTTCAACGTCTTCACCTTTCTTACCGATAACGATACCTGGGCGAGCAGTGTGAATAGTCACACGGATGCTTTTCGCAGGACGTTCGATAACGATGCGAGAGATTGACGCTTTTGCCAATTCTTTATTCAAGTACTGGCGTACTTTAAAATCGCTGTCTAGGTTGTCAGCGAATTCATTGGTGTTCGCATACCAAGTAGAGTTCCAAGGTTTGACAATACCCAGGCGAATACCATTAGGATGTACTTTCTGACCCATTGCTAGTCTCCAGAGTCTCAGCGATCGGACACAACCACAGTAATGTGGCTGGTGCGCTTAAGAATACGATCTGCACGGCCTTTCGCACGCGGCATGATGCGTTTCATGGTTGGACCTTCGTCTACGAAAATTTTCGCAACTTTCAGGTCATCAATGTCAGCGCCATCGTTTTGCTCTGCGTTAGCAATTGCAGATTCAAGTACTTTCTTCACTAAACCAGCAGCTTTCTTGTTGGTGTAGGTCAGAATTTCCAGAGCTTGCGACACTTTCTTACCGCGAATCAGGTCGGCAACTAAGCGAACCTTCTGGGCAGAAGAACGAGCGTGGCGATGCATAGCTAAAGTTTCCATCTCTTCCTCCTATCCTTAACGTTTCTTAGCTTTCTTATCTGCCGCGTGGCCGCGATAAGTGCGAGTCGGTGCGAATTCACCCAGTTTGTGACCAACCATTTCGTCGGTTACGAAAACTGGAACATGCTGACGACCATTATGGACAGCGATGGTCAATCCGATCATATTAGGAAAGATCGTTGAACGACGGGACCAAGTCTTAAGAGGCTTCTTGTCTCCGCTTTCCACCGCTTTCTCTACCTTCTTCAGCAAGTGCAGGTCAATAAAAGGACCTTTCTTGAGAGAACGTGGCATGGTTTATCCTCTAATTATTTTTTAGAACGATGACGTACGATGAATTGATCAGTACGCTTGTTGCTACGAGTTTTCTTACCTTTGGTTTGAACGCCCCATGGTGTTACTGGGTGTTTACCAAAGTTACGGCCTTCACCACCACCATGTGGATGGTCAACTGGGTTCATCGCAGTACCGCGAACGGTAGGACGAATACCACGCCAGCGGCTAGCACCAGCTTTACCGAGAACACGTAACATATGTTCAGCGTTACCAACTTCACCAAGAGTTGCACGGCAATCAGCTAAAACTTTACGCATTTCACCAGAACGTAAACGTAATGAGACATAAGCGCCATCACGAGCAACGATTTGAGCGTAAGTACCTGCTGAACGCGCTAACTGTCCACCTTTACCTGGTTTCAGTTCGATATTATGAACTGTAGAACCAACAGGGATATTGCGCATCGGCAGTGCATTACCAGCTTTGATTGCTGAATCAACACCAGATTGAATCTGGTCACCAGCTTTCAAGCCTTTTGGTGCAAGAATATAACGACGTTCACCGTCTTTATATAGAACCAGTGCAATGTTCGCAGAACGATTTGGATCATATTCCAAACGCTCAACAACTGCAGGAATACCATCTTTGTTGCGTTTAAAGTCAACTAAACGATAATGCTGCTTATGGCCACCACCGATGTGACGGGTAGTGATACGGCCATTGTTGTTACGACCACCGGATTTGCTGTTTTTTTCTAACAGCGGAGCATAAGGCTTACCCTTATGCAGCTCAGGGTTAACCACTTTAACTACGTGGCGACGGCCCGGAGACGTAGGTTTACATTTAACAACTGCCATTGTTCTTTACTCCTCCGACTTACTCAGCACCGCTAATGAAGTCCAAATTTTGGCCTTCTTTCAGCGTGACGTAAGCTTTTTTCCAGTCGCTACGACGACCGAAACGCTGACCGTGGCGTTTAGTTTTGCCTTTAACCAGCAAAGTGTTAACACCTTCAACTTCGACTTCAAACAGTTTCTGTACAGCAGCTTTGATTTCTGCTTTAGTCGCGTCTTTCGCAACTTTGAGAACGATGGTATTGCTTTTTTCCATCGCTGTAGAAGCTTTTTCAGATACATGCGGCGCGCGCAGTACTTTCAGCAGACGTTCTTCACGGATCATGCCAGCATCTCCTCAACTTGCTTCACAGCATCAGCAGTCATAACCACTTTGTCGAAGGCGATCAGGCTAACTGGGTCAATACCTGCTGCATCACGAACGTCAACCTTATACAGGTTACGTGCTGCTAAAAACAGATTTTCATCTAATTCAGCAGTGATGATCAGAACATCTTCCAGAGCCATATCTTTCAGTTTCTGTGCCAGCAACTTAGTTTTAGGTGCTTCAACAGAGAACTTCTCGACAACGATCAGACGATCTTGACGTACCAACTCAGAGAGGATGCTTTTTAAAGCACCACGGTACATCTTCTTATTAACTTTTTGACTGTGGTCCTGTGGTTTAGCTGCGAAGCTAACACCACCAGAGCGCCAAATTGGGCTCTTTACTGAACCAGAACGTGCACGGCCAGTACCTTTTTGACGCCATGGTTTTTTACCTGAACCAGAAACTTCAGCACGAGTTTTCTGAGCACGAGTACCTTGACGAGCACCAGCTGCATACGCAACAACTACTTGGTGAACAAGCGCTTCATTGAAATCACGCCCGAAGGTAGTTTCGGAAACAGTCAGCGCGCTTTGCGCGTCTTTCATTACCAATTCCATTCCTATCTCCTCGACGTTAAGCCTTGACAGCCGGTTTTACGATCAGGTTGCTACCAGTTGCTCCTGGAACAGCACCTTTGACCAGCAGCAGGTTGCGCTCAGCGTCAACACGTACTACATCTAAGCTTTGAACAGTTACACGTTCATTACCCAGTTGGCCTGCCATTTTCTTGCCTTTAAACACTTTGCCCGGAGTCTGGTTTTGACCGATAGAACCCGGAACACGGTGAGACAAGGAGTTACCGTGAGTAGCATCTTGAGTACGGAAATTCCAGCGCTTAACTGTGCCGGCAAAACCTTTACCTTTAGATGTACCAGTAACGTCGACTTTTTTAACGTCAGCGAAAATTTCAACGCTAATGCTTTGACCTACTGTGTATTCTGCACTGTCTTCAATACGGAATTCACGTAGGATACGGCCAGCTTCGACGCCAGCTTTAGCGAAATGACCTGCTTCAGGCTTAGTTACACGGTTAGCTTTTTTGCTCCCGGTAGTAACCTGAATTGCATTATAACCGTCAGTTTCTGCAGTTTTAACCTGAGTAACACGGTTATTTTCAATTTCGATAACAGTTACAGGTATAGAAACGCCATCTTCAGTGAAGATACGAGTCATACCGACTTTCTTACCGACTAAACCTTTCATTGTTTCAACCTCTCAATCGTTCGACGACCTGATTAACCCAGGCTGATCTGCACGTCAACGCCGGCAGCCAGGTCCAGACGCATCAGAGCATCAACGGTCTTTTCGGTTGGCTCAACGATGTCAACCAGACGCTTGTGAGTGCGAATTTCGTACTGATCACGCGCATCTTTGTTAACGTGCGGAGAAATCAGAACGGTAAAACGCTCTTTACGTGTCGGCAGCGGGATAGGACCACGAACTTGCGCACCAGTGCGCTTAGCAGTCTCTACGATTTCCGCAGTTGATTGATCGATTAAACGATGATCAAAAGCTTTCAGGCGGATACGGATTCTTTGGTTCTGCATGAGACCAGAGCTCCAACTATTTTATAAACGTAAATGATTACTCCTCGTACCCATTTCGATTGATGGGAGAGTGTAATCGTTCTTGATGTAACTTCCAAATCGGAAGTATTGTCTAAATGAGCAACAAATCGTTGACTCAATACTGAGATTTCAGTCCTAAAATATAGGGCTTACTCATCAGTAAGCCCGCGCATTATACGTAAATTATAGGGAAACACAAGTAATCGAGGAAAATATGTGCATTTTTTTTGAAGAGACTCATCAAAAAGCCTCTCAGACTTAGGAAGTGAAGTGACTGAGAGGCTTTTAATACAAGTTTACTTAGCAAATAGCTATGTAAATACTAAATTACTCTTCTCTAACTTGCGCTTGAAGATAGTTTTGAATTCCTAAGCGAGTAATTAGTTCTAATTGCGTTTCTATCCAATCAATATGGTTTTCTTCATCTGCTAAGATTTCAATCATCAGGTCTCGACTAACGTAGTCATGAACCGAATCTGCGTATTTAATAGCTTCTTTTAGGTTTTTCGCCCCATCGATTTCAAGCTGCAAATCTGACTTCAGCATTTCTTCAACATCTTCGCCAATATTTAACTTACCAAGATCTTGTAGGTTAGGAATACCTTCGAGAAAAAGAATTCGCTCTATATATTTGTCCGCGTGCTTCATTTCATCAATTGATTCGTGATATTCCATCTCATTGAGGCGTGTAAGTCCCCAATTTTTAAACATACGAGCATGCAAAAAATATTGGTTGATTGCAACTAACTCATTGCCCAGTAGTTTATTTAGGTGGGCTATCATTTTTTTATCACCTTTCATTGCTACCCTCCATCGCTTCCAGTCTTTTAAGTGTAGTACTGAAATTGATGTTAGTGTAATTTTTACGCAATGTATTTAAACCAAAAGTGATAAATTTGGTGGGAATAATTTGAATGGTATAAGATACTATGCAACCTCAGCGGCACACGCATCCTCAAAAATCATTTGCTCTTCATATAAAATCGCCTTTGTCTGCCTAATGCATTTCCCGCATTCTAAGCCTACAGGCAAAATTTGTCGTAGCCCTTTCAGTGAGGTTACTTGATACTTTCTTGCAGCATTTCTGATTTGTTTATCAGTAATCGCTTCACAAAGACAAATGTACATGGTGCTTACCTGTATAAATCACATACAGATAGTTTAAATAAAAATGATTTGCATTTCAATTATCATTCAAAATGATTTACAAAGATCATTTGTTACAAATAAGTTTGTTACACGAACAATTTAAATTAAAAGAATAGATTACGGACAAGATAAGTAATTTTGTTTATGACAACAAAAAAGGGCACCTAATTAGGTGCCCTTTTTAAAACTAAATGAAGCTATGTATTATGCAATAATTTTTGCAACAACACCCGCACCTACAGTACGGCCACCTTCACGGATTGCGAAACGTAAACCGTCGTCCATCGCGATTGGGTGGATCAGGGTAACGATCATGTTGATG
>NZ_JAMPMI010000033.1:0-13619 GCF_028478065.1 Providencia sp. PROV255
GTAGAACCTATTCTTTATTAAAAATGAGAAGTTTAACAAGTGAAATATATGACCCGCCAAGTGCGGGTTTCTTATTTGACATTATTACCTA
The DNA here is from genome assembly GCF_028478065.1 of Providencia sp. PROV255. Taxonomy (NCBI): domain Bacteria; kingdom Pseudomonadati; phylum Pseudomonadota; class Gammaproteobacteria; order Enterobacterales; family Morganellaceae; genus Providencia; species Providencia sp. PROV255. The sequence continues at coordinate 92 of NZ_JAMPMI010000033.1, forward strand.
TATCCTCTTAAGCAAAGTTATAGGCATAATATGGCGCTTACCAGCAAATAAGAAATTTTTTGTTGCGAGTACCTCAGCGATTTAAACACTACACAGGCGGCTATTCATGCAGGATACAGCGATAAAACTGCAAACGTAAAATCAAGCCGACTGTTAATAAATGTTAGCATTCAAAATAGAATTAAAGACTTAAATTAAATAGGAATGAACGTGTCGAAATAAATGCTGATTATGTTTTTAACCGCTTTGTCGAAATTGACCAAATGGATGTATCAGATATTGTCAATGATGGTGGGAAGCTAAAACCAATAAGCAGTTGGCCTAAATCATGGCGGACAACATTATCAGGTTTTGATATCTCTACGACAATCCGTGACTACGATGAGAGCACCAAAGAAACTATTCTCATGAAAATCAAATGGCCTGATAAAGATTAAAAATCATGAGCTCTTAGGTAAGAATGTCAAAATTCAGGCATTTAAAGAGCAAATTGAACGGAAAAGCTGAGAGACTCGCTAAGCTAGAAGCAGAGCAATTAGCGGACGAAGTGGAAATGGATTTGGAGATTTAGGTTAACTTTTGGGTAGTGTTTTGATTATAACAGAGTGTTGTATGGTTTGTTTTTGATAAGTAGTGCTTTTTGCTGAATTAATGGGGTGAATCCTAATGCTATTTGTGTGAATCAAAGTGTAGTTTTGAAACTCAAATTAATAACTCGAGTTATTATCATATGTGTTACAATAAAATAATATTATGTATTTTGGCTGCTTTCACTTTTTCATCGCAAGCTAATTCATTATGGACTTATGAAGGTAGTGGCGCACCTGAAAACTGGGGAAAATTGAGTGATGAATTTAAAGTTTGTGAAAGTGGATTTAATCAATCATCGTAAGGAAAAAACTCATGTGTCAGCTTGAGTGGTTGGTATATTTAGAACATTATCTAATTATGTGAGTTTTCCAATTTTGGTATTCAATTACTTACTAAATAAACAGGCTAAAGAGTATGCAAAAGGTAGAGTCAGAAATTTAGTAATGAAATTTTTAATACTTACAGCATACGATATAAATTAAATGTTTCCATATATTATTAATTAGTCCATAAAACAGGTCACTACCTTCAAGGCTTTTTATGTAAATACTAATTAATAATAGGAGATATTTAATGGATAACCAAAATTCGATTTCTAATCATATTGCTTGCAGTCTTCGTCAATTAAGGATAAAAGCTAGGTTATCAGTATTCGAGCTATCTAGAATGGCGGGAATAGAGAGTGAGCAGCAACTATATCGTTATGAATATGAAATTGATAAGATAGGAATAGCGGAGACAGTAGCTATATTAAAGGTATTGAATGTTGATATTGAAAGTTTTTTTAGTAATTTGGATGAGTATAAAACTATAATTGCATGTAGCGGAGATATAAACTAAGTTTATTTCGATGAAACTTGCTTTCGCTTGAGTTATATAGCAAAAACCAACTGTAAACGGTTGGTTTTTACTATATAGGGAGGAGCGATAAAGTGATTACTATACTAGTATATAGTGTATTTATTTAATTCTCGCAATTGAATTAATTACATGATATTTATAGCTATTGTTAAACGTCATAATAAAGGTCAATCATAATATGTCGGAGGCTCTATCTCACTGGATAATTGAATATGGATACTTAGCTGTGTTTCTGGGTTCCATGATTGAGGGAGAAACAGTAGCTTTTTTATCGGGCATAGCAGCACATAATCAATTACTTTCTTACCCTCAAGTAGTTATAGCAGCCTCTTTAGGTGGGATTGTTAGTGATAATGTATTGTTTTTTATAGGCCGTTATTTTGGAGCACAAATTTTACCCAAACTACATAGTCAAAAAGATAAAATAGTATATGCGCAAGAATATATTCAAAAAAATGAGAATTGGGTTGTTATAGGTATTCGCTTTGCTTATGGGTTAAGGACAATAGGACCTATTATTATCGGTGCTAGTGATGTAAGTCCATTTAAATTTTTTATATTAAATATTATCGGTGGCGCAATTTGGGGAGCTTTGATAGTTTCTGCAGGATATTTTATTAGTAAACTAGTTCTTTCACTACCAACTCATTTTTCAATAAGTATGCTAATAGCTGTAGGTATATTTTTGTTATTGCTAATTTTTTGGAGAAAACATCTATTGCAAAAAATGCGGAAATAATACGAGATAGTTACTTGTAATTATATTATGCGAATGCAGTATCAATACCTGATTAATACTGCATTGGTTTATAAGCTGAAAAGAGTTAATTCCCTCTATATGTTGAATAACCATATTGGCTTAAAAGCAAGGGGATATGGTAATGTTCATCTAAATTATCTATTTGAAATTCAACGGGGATTTCAGGGAAAAAACTGTGTTTACCTTGTTGCTTAAAATACTCACCAGTTTTAAAAATCACTCTATAGTCTCCTATAGAAGGCTTCTCAGGGCTGTCAGGTAAGATAGATTTAATTCTGCCATCATTACTTGTTTTTTCTGTGTTTATGAGTACCCAATTGTTTCCCTGTTTTTTCTCTAATGTAACCTCAACATTAGGGGCTGGCTTCCCTGTTTGCTGATTAAGAATATGAACACTTAAAATATTATTTGACGCTATTGAAGTTGCTGGAGTTAAAATAAAAGGAATGAATACTAAAAGTAGTTTTTTTTTCATTTAGATATCCTCTATTGATATATTGAGGATACTTTATCAATGGAGGCTAATGGTTAGCCTTACAGTTTGATTACATTTTTTTAATCTAAACTTCATTACATTAGTTAATGGTAGATAGATTAAAAATAGTAAGTTTATCGATTTCGACTGGAGTCTTTGTATGAAGACTGAAAGCACTGTGTCAACATTAATAGGAAAGAAAATTAAAATATTAAGGCGCAATGCTGGATATACCGCAAGTGAGTTTGCAAGATTGAGCAGCTGTAAAAGTGATCAATAATTGTATCGCGATGTACGAGGTGTTAATAAAATTGATACCATATGTTGGTATCAGTACTAAGGATCCTTAATATAAATATAAGTAGTTTTTTTGAGCAGATAGCTGATGAGATAATTAAAGAATTCGATGATTATAATGTAAATATATAGACATCTAGTATGGCGAGGCCGCTATAAATGGCTGCTTTTTATATTATGGAATAAATCAGTCAGTTGATTGATACTTTTTTATAGTCGTTTCTATTACCTATTATTCATTTAAATAGGATTAAGCCGCCAATCCTTAATGTTTTCAACATTCACATAGGATATTTAAGGTTGTTATCGATATTTAATTTTGCTAGGTTTTTCTATTGTCAATAATTACCCAAGTAGATCATTATGAAATTAATCTCTTCGCTTTTTTGCCTCTTTTTAGTGACAGGTTGTACATTTACACCTTCTTTTGAGCCCAATAAGTCAACCTGGCCTAAGCCACATAAAGACGCCCGTTCATCTGAACAAAAAAGAGCTGATAGAGAGGCTGTACATGAGCAACAGCGAGCTGTGATGAGAGGTGAAAGACCGGATTACGGCGTTTTTGATAGATACTAAACCCGAGGACGTAAGAACTTTTGGGTTAAGATTAAGATAAACAGCAAACTATTTGTTTATAAAATCGACGCGAAAATAAAATTTGCCATTTGGTTCTAAGTGTGGCTTAATATGCCCACTGGTTTGGAAGTACAGGCCTATTTATGTTAGTCAGTTTTAAGATGTTCACCATTAAGCGCTATCTCAGATACCACTTCATTGCGAATTCCTTCTAATTAATTCCCATAAGTACCACAAGAACAAACCGCAACATGCCTTATGGCAATTTTAAAAAATTAAAGGAAATTCTATGTCTAATACAATGACTGGTACAGTAAAATGGTTTAACGATGATAAAGGTTTTGGTTTTATCACTCCTGCAGACGGCAGCAAAGATGTATTTGTTCACTTTTCTGCAATTCAAAGTGATAACTTCAAATCATTAGCAGAAGGCCAACAAGTTTCATTCAGCATCGAAAATGGTGCTAAAGGCCCAGCAGCAGCTAACGTTATCGCTAAATAACGATAACGAATCGCTAAGCATTCAAAAACCTCGCTAAATGCGAGGTTTTTTCGTTTTATAGCCTGCTATTTTCAATAAATACAGAGTTAATATTATAAAAGTTGTTTGATAAAATAATTAGCACCATCACGAATCGCCTCGTCTGATATTTGCATCATGCGTGAATAATGTAAGAAGGCGTGCAAAGTTCCTGGGTACATTTTATATTCACAAGGTATATCATTGGCATCTAGCGTTCGGAATAAAGCCAAACTATCATCTAATAGTGGGTCAAACTCAGCACTGGCAATATAACAAGGTGGAATACCGTAGGTTAAATCATTATTGAATAAGCAATAATATGGCGCCTCTCTATCGCCAGCTTCACCAAGATAGGCATTATCATAATCTTCTAAATCTTGTTTTTGTAACCCATCCCATTCTCCACCATATAGCCGTCGGCTTATTGAATCCTGCAAACCATACAGCCCATACCACAATAAAACAGCTTTTATATTGGTACATTCTATCACGTTATCACGTAACCAAAGTACAGAAGCAAGAGATAACATCGCGCCAGCTGAGTCACCGGCAAAGCCAGTTTGTTGCATATTGATATTATATTGTTCAGCATTTTGCTGATAGTACTGATAAACCATGGATATTTCCTCAATTGCTTGAGGGTAGCGTGCTTCAGGGGATAACGAATAATCAACTCCAATAACTGTACAGCCCGAATATAGTGCCAGTAAGTGCATAATACGTTCGTGGGTCTGTAAATTACCTAAAATAAACCCACCGCCATGGAGATAAAACAAGGTGGCTGATGGGGATTCAATCGGCTGAAATATACGCGTCAAAATATTGCCATATTTAGTTGGAACTTGAATATCGTGAATGGAGTGCATCGTTGGCGCTTCTGAATTCCAATATTTTCTATCTTCAATATACGCTTGTCGCATACCATTATAAGTGGCGTCAAGAGGTGCTGGAGATGGATTTTCTGCATAAAATCGCATTACAGATTGCATCTCAGGTGAAATAAGGTCTAACACATTAATTTTATTTTTTTTGTTCATTATGCTCTCCTAGCTAGATGTTTCCATTGTAAAAGGGGGGCATAATTAAGTTGTGATCCTGCTAACCAATATTAAAAGGTTCTGTATTTTTAAATTATAAGGCTTGAGAATTTATAGGTATTTTAATTTATATCTCAAACGGTGAGATCATCACCGTTTGAAATATATGAGAGTTTTAGGTGGGAAAGTTAATATTTAACGATGATGTCAGTTAACAATTATTTAGCAGCTCTTTGTATGGCTTCTCCACCGGCTTCTATGTCTTCACCAACACCCTGAGTGGTGTTGCATGCGCTTAAAGAGAATACGACAGCTAATGAACAGGCCAAAAAACAAATTTTTTTAATCATATCTTCTTCCTTTGGTTAAACTCACTTACGGGTTATAAGATATTTCACGTATAAGTATAGCAGAAGGATAAATGAGTGTTTTTTGAGCTGACGTATGTTGCGATTTGATAATATAAAAATTATCAGTTTATTATGCTTTGATTTTTCATTTTAATGAAGCATAAGGCTATAAGTTAATAAATAAAAAGAGAATTATAGCAATAAATGATAAATAGTTTTAACTATTTTAGAGAAAAGAAAGATACAGAAAAATCCGAATTCCACTATATCCTTATGTTAGTAAACATGAATGCGACTGGTATTAGACCAGTTACATAAACTTTATTAATCTAAATGGATATTCCATGATGGAATTTTATCATTTTGTTAACAAATTCATCGTTATTATATTTGTGAGCTTATGTAATAATACTTAGTCGATTTTTTAATTAATCACAAGTTAAATCAAAATGTTATATATTGTCGTAAGAGAATTTTAATGTAATATCGAATCTGTTTGAAATTCCCTTGGTTTCATTGATTTATTTAAACCGCCATATAGGCGGTTTTTTTTAGTTTTTACCCAGTGAGAACTTTTCAAATAACCAAAGCCCACTTTTTTTCATTGCGAAACCAAATAGCACACCAATTAATAGTGATTGAATAGTGACCAACCAAACACCTTCTGCCGCAAAAATAGTACAGGTGCCGACAAACGTGCCGGGTATATAAGAAAGCCACTGTTTTTTAGCTTGTATACACATCAAAAAGGCAACAATACCAGTAACGAAGTACCCTACAAAGTGAGGTAACTGCTTCAGGTAGTCACCGCTGTGCAGGATCACTAAGCCCCAAACCACACCACTACAGACGGTTAATGCGGTAATACCCAGACCTTTTATCCCATCTTTAGGATAAGCAAAATAGGCTGTACAGCCTAAAAAGCCTGCCCAGCCGATTAGCCCTAAACTATCAGCAACCCAAGCCCATATACCAGAAAGAATGGCGGTTGTTAAAGAAAGACAAAATAGTAATTTCACAATATGCACTTTACGTTATGGTTGTTTGTTAATAATACGGACGATGAATGCTATAGCCTATCGCTTGGTTACTAAGCCCATTAGCTGCAAAGCCAATTTATTCTAGAGTTAAGCTTTAACGATTCAGCTATCTTTTATTCGAACACCATCTAGGGAGTTTTAGGTATGGCTAGAGGGGTAACTGACTAATAATAGGATAGTTATTTGTAATTGCAGTGACTCTGGGGCCGTGTAAAGAAAAGCATTGTATAGAGCTAAGGTAAATCTGGCAATGAGTATCCGATAATTTATATGTTTTAATTTTATCTTATTGATAATAAATAATTATCTGTAAATTTAACGTTAAATAAATAATGTATAATTTAAAGATTAATTTTGAGTGTGTGAATAGTTGATGGCTTTTTTACTTTAATTTAGCGGCTCCTCGCTGTAGCATGAAGAAAATTGACTTGTGAGGTAAGGGTATGAAATGGATGATAGCTGGTGCTACTGCACTGTTATTGGTAGGGTGTGATAGCACATCGACTGCACCATTTGGCTTAAACTGGGGGCAAAGCATTGATAGCATCAGTTTTATTAAGGCGGGGAAATGCCAAGCAAGTGGTAGTAAAACAGTTTGTACTTTTGGGCAGCAAAAGCCATTTAATGATTGGAGCTATGAAAACCAACTCACTTTTGATGGTGGTACGCTCATTCAAGTGGCTACCACACTTGTTGGGGTTGAGGATTATGCCTCGCCAAAACCGGATTTTTTGGACTTCCAACAGAAGCTAGAAAATGAAATGGGCTATTTGACAAAGCAAGGGTTTAGCTCACAAGTCGCTAGTGACATTCTCACTAAATGCCAATCAGAGACTAGCTGTCACAAAGTGAGTGAGTCATCTCAAACTCGTAGTGGCATGTCTAATCTTTGGGTTACCATTAACCCTACACCAATTGCCATTATCACTTACAGCCAAGATTAAGCTTAATTTAAAGCCAGTTAATGTTGATATTAATTTGCGTGGCGAATATAAATAGTACCAATATATCATTGGTACTATTGGTTAAGGCTTATAAATAATTTATAAAAATGATAAGAACAATATAGGTTGAAGAATTACCACCCGAAGGCGACACCCGCTCCAATAACCGCAGCATCTGAATTATTCCAAGATACAGAACTGCGTAGGTTGATGTTTTCTTTTAGTTGATATTGAGCACCGGCAGCGATCGCTGAGCCATTTTTGTAATTACCTGCACCAATCCCTGCGCTAAAACGAGTATTTGTTGCGTAAGGAATATTGCTCATTGCTGCGACAGACGCAATACCGGAATTCGCTTCTTGAGCACGTTTATCTATTTTCCTATCAAGCTGATGGAGCCCATGATCAACTTTATTTTCTAAGCTGGTGAATTTGAGTTCATTAGCTTTTTGCGTTTTCGACGTGTTACTTTTTAGGGTCTTAATTGACGAGGTATTTCCAATCACTTTGTTATCTAGATTTTGCATATTGGTATTTAATTGGTTGGTGATTTGGTCAGCCGCATTGACACCAGTTAGTGCTCCTTGCAAATGTAATTCGACATCTTTTAATTTTGAGTCAAGTGCATGGTGCTCTTTTTCTCTGCCTTGTTGTATTGATGTGATTTTACTATTAATTAAATCATTGTTGTTTTTTATTTCCTGAAAAATATCTTGAGAATATATTTGTTCAAAACTAACGATTTCATCATTCAATGCTTTTAAATCATTTCGTATATCTATAGTTTCTGATTTAAGTTTACTATTATTTTGTTTTAATGTGTCAATGTCGCTATTAAAACGTGAGTCCATTTGGTTAATTGTAGTGTTGATATGGTTGATTTTTCCACTGATATCACTAATTTTTTTAACATTAGTGCTGATACCTTGCGCGTTGACACTGCTTAAGGATGGTGGAGGACTTGAAAATGAAGTGTTGGCTATTACATTGCAAGACACACCGCTAAGTAATAGAGCTGACAAAAGACGGGATGATATTTTCTTTTTCATTTGTTAATTTCCGTATTATTTAAAATTATTATCTAAAAGAAGAATGAAAGATAAATTTATTTTCCTTTATTCGTTTATAATAAAGATATTTATTTGGTGGGTAAAATCGATTTTTAAAATGATATTTATTCGGGATATCCGTGTTTGAGTGAAATAAATACAGTGATATATATTTTTTATATTAACTAGATACTTTTATTTGATGGAATTATAGTTGATAGTGCTTATTTTGAAAATTTAATTTAAATTGATAGTAACTTTAATGTGGCCTAAATATATTCTCAATATTAATAAAAACTAAAAGCGAAAAAATAGCCACAAGCGAATAGATGCCATCAGTGGGTAAAAGCAAAAACAGTAAAGAGCCTACAAAGGGTCACCATTTTTCCTGTTTTAGATGTTTTTTTCCAAATAACGTGTTATTTTTCTGTAAAATTTTATGTGGCTTATGTTCCATGAAGGGGCAGTCTAAACAGACAGGCGTTAATTTATTGATGTTTAAAATAAATTTTGTTTTCTGATTAACAATGCCATTTTTTGCATGTTGTTGGTGAAATAGAAAGACGATAATATTTTATCTGCTCTTCATACTTCACAGGCAGAGTTGTGGCGGCAGTTAGCGGCTATTGTATGCGTCACTGTTGCTTAAAATAGTTTGAATGATTGATATTTGAATGAAAGTAATCGAATTTATAGGGTTTAAATTATGGCAGTAAGAGAAATTATTGAAATTCCAGATGAACGACTGCGTATTAAATGCAGCCCAGTGACGGATTTCGCTGCGGTACAAACCTTGATCGACGATCTGTTAGATACCATGTACAGCACCGATAACGGTATTGGTCTCGCTGCCACGCAAATTGCGGAAACTAAATCCATTATGGTGATTGATATTTCAGAAAACCGTGATGAGCCGATGGTATTTGTTAACCCTGAAATCGTCGAAAGTGAAGGGGAAACCAGTTATCAAGAAGGGTGCTTGTCTGTACCTGAAATCTACGCCGATGTAGACCGCTTCCTGCGCGTTAAAGTGAAAGCGTTCGATAGGCACGGTAAAGCGTTTGAAGTAGACAGCGACGAGTTCTTAGCGATTGTCATGCAACATGAAATCGACCATTTACACGGTAAAGTGTTCCTCGATCACTTATCGCCGCTAAAACGCAATATTCTGTTGAAAAAGTTGAAAAAGCAGCAACGTTTAAAACAGCAGCAATAGGCTGAGAGTTAAATATAAAAGGCGTGTCAGGTCTGTCGGCCTGACACTCAAATTATTCCATTGGGCGAACGACTAACGGGGTATCCGGCTCATCAAATTGGCCATAGCTGTTATTTAATACCCGTTTTTGGTCTAATTGCTTAATTTCTTTGCTTAAAAAGTTTAAATGCTGTTGTAAATATTCTTTAGTAATGCGTTCATTTTCAATAATTTTATGCAATAACTGAATAAACTCTTCAGTGATTGGCTGCTGTTCTTCGAACGCTTGCGTTAACTTGGTGAGGTTTTCCACCGCAAGGACATATTCTGTCTCTCGGGAGACCAATGTCTCCCATTCCCCGGATTGCGCTAAGGCAACTAAATTTTCACTTAATACTAAGACATTACGGTATATTTCATGTAAATCGATAGGATTTTTATTGTCCACCTGATTATCTTTCATCCACATTTGCACCGATTTGTTGCCACGCAGAGGCGATATCGGAGAGTAACTGGTAAACTTCTTGGACATAAGCCACGTTGTTTTCGAGGTTGGCGCGAAGTAACTGCATTGTCATGTACTCATACAAACTTGCTAAATTTTCTGCAAGTTCGCCGCCAGCCTCATAATTTAACGACTGCTTTAACCCAGTGTCAATGATGTCAATAGCTTTTGAGATTTCTTTACCTTTTTCCGCCACCTTACCTTGCTGCATAAAAATCTCCCCGCGTTTCAGGGCACTAAGGGCCCCTTTAAACAGGATTTGGATCAGTTGGTATGGGGTCGCGTTGGTGATTTCACTCTCTAAATCAACCTGTTGGTAAGCTTGCTGTGCGTGTCGTTGATACATGTTTTTAACCTAAAAGTGTTAGCCTAATAATCGGCCTAAAGAATTCGTTGTGCTATTGAGTGAACTCATCATTTTATCGAGGTTTTGGAATTGACGACGGTACATGTCCATGGTGTTTTCGATTTGTTTATTGGTCTGCTCAATACGTTTATCTAAACTTTTCTTTTTCTTCTGAACGCCATCGGTGGCGTTGTGTAATGAGCCATCTTTTGTATCTAAAGTACCTTTTAAAAAATTAAAATTTTCAGTCCCAAATCCAGTTTCTTTACCGTCACCAGCAAAAAATACTTTAACACTCGATGGGTTTTCTTTGAGGGTTTTATCCAGCAATTTGTTATCAATTTCTAATGTGCCATCTACTTTCTGTTTTACCCCCATTTTATTGAATGTATCGATTTCACCACTATTTTGTGGAGCACGGACTTGAGTACGCATCGTACTTTGAATAACTCGTAACGTGGAATCTCCAATGAGCGGGCCGTTGGTTTTATTAGGAGTTGTTCCACTTTCATTTGGTGTGTATTTTGTCAGTTCTTTCGCTAACGTTTGGAATTCATTATAGGCATCTACCCATGCTTTAATTTTATCTTTAGCGGGCTCGATATCTTCAGAAACCATTAAATGGTCAGCTTTATTGTCTTCGCTTTCTTTTTTTAGTGTCAGTGTTAAACCAGGGAACAAATCTTTGGCTTCATTGGTTTGCGACTCAAGTTCGAATCCATCAATAGTTAACTGTGCATTTTGAGGGGCAACCTTTTGCTCCATACCGCTAGTTTTCTCATCTTTGATGATAATTTTTCCGTCTTTATCAACATCAGATTCCACATTTAGTATTTTAGCCAGTTCATCGTCACCTTCCACATTAATGCTAATGCGGTTGTCAGTACCTTCTTTTTTTGAGGTTACGACAAGGTGGTATTGATTATCTCGGTCTTTAATAACAGATGCGGTAACACCTTTATCTGTTTTATTAATTGCATCGGCGAGCTCGATTAAAGACGTACTTTGGTCATCAAGTTTAATAACAATCTTATCTTTTTCTTCTTTTTGTGAAGGCTGAGTGATCGTGATGGTACGTTCTTTAGCATTACTGCCTAAGAGTTGCTTGTTGTCAGAATGGCCTTTAGTGGCGATAGTTTGTGCTTTAGCAAGTTGCGTCACTAACACATCGTGCACACCGGCGACTGCTTTACCATCGGTTTTTACGTCAAAGGCTTTATATTCACCAGTGACTTTGGTGGTACTGATATCGCCGTATTTTTTTAAGTCCTCAGCGGCTTTTTTCAGTTTTTCTAATGATGATTGCATTTTGCCATAGGCGCTAATTTGCGCGTCATAGCTGGCTTTCTGTGTGGTTAATGGGTCAAGGCGGCGACGCTCCATTGCCTCAATTTGGTCCATTTGCACATTTAAATCTAAGTTTGCCCCGATACCGAGAGTGGATATTCCTGCCATATTTTCTCCTACGCTATGTCTGTGACATAAAACCTGTAATAAAATCTATTTAGAGTCTTATCGGCAAAACGGAGCAAAATTTTAGACTATTCTGAAAAAGAGTGATGGCGGGAGCTGATAAGAGAAAAGTAGTTAATTATCGCTATTGAAATTAAATAATAAGAAAGTTAATAAAGATAAATGAGTGTGTTAAAAACGAAAGTGTTAAAAAATAATGGCATTAAAAGCGGGCGGTAAAGCCATTTCTAACCTTATAGATAAAAATTTTCATCAAAAAGCCTAAAGGGGACTTTTTTGTAGCCGATAACCTAGTTGCTGACGAAATTCATCAAGTTAAGCATTTTGGCTTAACGCATTAATTTGAATAATAAGGATCACATCATGGCACAAGTTATCAACACTAACATTCTGTCTCTGACAACTCAGAACAACTTAAACCGTTCACAAGGCGTATTAGGTTCTGCAATTGAGCGTTTATCTTCTGGCTCACGTATCAACAGCGCTAAAGACGATGCGGCAGGCCAAGCGATTGCTAACCGTTTTACTTCAAACGTTAAAGGTTTAACTCAGGCAGCTCGTAACGCTAACGATGGTATCTCTATCGCACAAACCACTGAAGGTGCATTGAACGAAATCAATGATAACTTACAACGTATTCGTGAGTTAACGGTTCAAGCGAAAAATGGCTCTAACTCCAACTCAGACATTACTTCAATTCAAAATGAAGTAACTGAACGTTTAGCCGAAATCAATCGTATTTCAGAACAAACGCAGTTTAACGGCGTTAAAGTTCTGAGTGGCGAAAAAAATGAAATGAGTATCCAAGTGGGTACTAACGATAATGAAGTAATTAAATTTAGTTTGGATAAAATTGACAATGATACTTTAGGGGTATCAAGTGATAAGTTATTTGATAAAGTTCCTGCGGGTACTGTTACTGGCAAAACTGAAGCTGGTAGTGCGGTAAATGAGGCTAAATTAGGTATCTCAGGGGCGACAACGTATAAAACAGGTCTGGATGTTAAAGAATATGTAGTAGATGGCAAAGCAGTTGCAGATAAATATATTGCAACTGAAGGTGGTAAGTCTTACTTAGTTAGTGCATCGGATTTTGAAGCTGATTCAACAACTACAACTCAAATTAATTTAAAAACCTCTGCAGCAGTTGCAGGAAATGAATTTACACCTGATGCAGGTAAGGCTTCTACGGCTGATGCATTAAACGTAAAAGGAGATGCATTAGCAACTTTAGACGACGCAATCAACAAAGTTGATGAAAGCCGTTCTAAATTAGGTGCGATCCAAAACCGTTTCCAATCTACCATCAACAACCTGAACAACTCTGTTAACAACTTAAGCGCAGCACGTAGCCGTATTCAAGATGCTGACTTCGCAACAGAAGTTTCTAACATGAGCCGTGGTCAAATTCTGCAACAAGCAGGTACTGCTGTGTTGGCACAAGCTAACCAAGTTCCACAAGGTGTTCTGAGCCTGTTACGTTAATTCGTAATTGGTGAGTTATAA
>NZ_JAMPMI010000034.1:0-10004 GCF_028478065.1 Providencia sp. PROV255
TAGTATTTATTCCTTGTGATTAGCTTTACAGTGTTGGTTACTGAAGCTATTAATGTTAAATGAGTCGGTTATTTGTGTTTCACATCAATTGAATAGATAGGGGATTTAACAGAATCAATAATATGCATTAGACTGAGAAATTTACAAACAGAAATTTTGTTTAGCGGGTTCGTATATGGCTGTTAGTAAGAAGAATTTAATTCATCAGTCTGAGTTTGCTTGTTAGGACAGTTATTCACAATTCGCAGACTATGTTCGCAAGACTAGCCGTTACATCTTAAGTAAAGAGCAGAATGTATTCCTTGATACTGTTCTAGCTACAATCAAGGGACGAGATCGTGAGTTGAAAGAGGGGGAGCATTTTTTACAGGGCTCAGCTTGGTATAGATCTTTGTGATAGGACCGATAATGATGGCAACTGGATCGAAGAGGATATGTTAGGTTTTAGAGCTTCTCGTATGAAGCCTTTGGTTGATAGAGCCAAAGAAGGGCGTGCAAATCCCTCAGGCATTCCAGTGCTATATGTAGGTACAACAGTAAGGACTGCGATTTCTGAAGTGCGGCCTTGGGTCGGTGCTAATGTTTCTTTAGCAACATGCAAACTTTTATCTCCATTGAGGGTACTCGATCTTTCGCTTGGTCATGGTAAGTCCTCACTTTCTGGGTCTATTTTTAGTTATATACTCGGTGTAAAAGAGCTTACAGCACAACAGAAAGAGAAAGCTGTTTGGACTGATATTGATAACGCATTTTCAACGCCAGTTACGCGGTCGGATGATAAGGCTAATTACGCACCGACTCAAATACTGGCTGAGCTTTTTCGCAGTGCTGGGTATGATGCAATAGCATATAAAAGCCATTTCGGAGATGAGGGCTATAACATCGCAATATCTGATTTAGATTCGGTCGATGTAGTTAGTTGTGCTCCCTATCAGGTAAAAACGATAAATATTATTGCCGAACAGGTAAATAATGCATGGTATAAGACTTCTAGCTAATGAATCATGTTTTTATGTTTGCAAGGCTTAACATGAAAACTATTATATATTTCAGCAAAGGATAATTAATTTAGTGTGATGGTAAAAAAGCCTAATTCTTTTAAGAAAACTGAATAATAAATAGTTATTGATATTTACTTTGAATTCAACTCCCTGTGAGGGAGCTGAATTGATATTTATTGAGTAGTTGCAAGCTATTGGTAATTCCATTAATGATTGAGGTGAAATAGTTTGTAAGCCCCCGTCTGAGTTCATCAATTCTCTTATCAATATTCAGATGAAAATCATCTATTTCACGCTGCCGCCATGCGTTGACTAATAACCTAAGTTGCTGCTGGAAAAAGACAATGTATTCCTTGACCGTTTCCGTGGTTCCTGAATATAGGGCTTGCCAGTGATTATATTGGCTATTGAAGATTAAGGCTAATGGTCGGGATGGTTTTACGAAACTATCATGTATTGGTTCGATAGTAGAGGTAGTGGGAGAGCTTTAATGTCGTCATGCAGTACATCCTACAGCACAATTTCAACATGAAATGGTTTGAAACTCGTTATAAATCAATTAATTAGGCTGGCGGGAGTTGAACCCGGGTCCGTAATTTTTTAATGCATTGATTATAAAAGGGTATTTTTACGAAATTTCAATCATGTGCACTAAGCGTGCACATGGAGGACTGTTCGCTGTCATATTGTTGTCGATGTCCTAAAAAACTGGTAGCAGAGAAATACCGAAGTTCCTATAGATTAAATGGATGCTATAAATTTAGTTACCAATAGTTATTAATTAATATCCTAAATATGAGATTGAGATATATTGATTAAGAGTTAAACTTGTTTTCATGTTGATGCTGAGAATAAGGAATTAAGTTGGATAAGCTAATAACAAAATTAGGAACACAAATTGCTATTTCTGATAAAACTAAACGAATCAAAGAACTATGGGCGATAGCAAAACCTCTTTCTTCTCAACATATTAGACACGCCGCTTTAAAGTTAGATGAATCAGATGAATATATGAGTGCATTTAAAGATTCAACTGGTTTTGATGTGATTGTTGATTCTAAGAAGTATCCTCCTAAGGCCATACTTGGCAGAGCTCTATCAGATTATTATGGAGTCGAATTTCTTCCAGAACACTTTACTGGAGGGGAAGGTAGTAGTTGTTTTCGAATCTTGAAAGATTTACGCTTTGAAATCGTTGGTAAAAATAAAATAAAACGTGAACATGAGTTTTTTGATTATTCAAGTTTTGTTGTTGGTGAAGAATATACTAAGTTAAAAGCTTTTGAAAAAGCGGGAGTTTGGGTTCCTAATCATGCACGGGACATCCCTGGACCAACTAGATTTAATAATTGTGTTGTACTATTTGTTACTCTAGAAAAGGACCATAAAGAGCTCGCACATAAGTATAATGATGAATTCATACTGAATGGCAAAATGTTTCAGTGGGAATCTCAAAATAAGAATACAGAAGAAACGCCACATATAAAGAAAATCATTAATGGAGAGCCTGTTGTACTTTTTGCTCGAGTTCATGAAAAAATAAAAAGCAAATCACAGCCATTTATATATGTTGGCCAATTACAGTATGTTAAACATAACCATACAGTTGATAGAAAAAATATTCCTATTGAAGTGATCTTCGATGTATTAGAGTACCAAAATCCAGCTAGCGATAAGTTAGTTAGTTTATATGAATGGGTGCCTGGTATTACTACAGAATACGAGTTTATTGATATTTCAAAAATAGCACTCAATAAAACTAATGCACCGGAAGCCACAAATAAAACAGCTGGACGGGGTAAAAATAACAGGAAAGTTAAAATCAATTGGGCAGAACGTGATGAAAAAAATAGGAATCTAGGATTGATGGGAGAGAAACTAGTTCTTGAATATGAAATTCAAAAACTGAATGAGCTAGGGTTAACACATTTAGCAGAAAGAGTAACCCATACTGCAGAAAGCTCCGATTCTGATGGTTATGATATCCTATCTTTTGATGAGCAGGGTATTGAGAAATATATTGAAGTCAAGACTACAAGGCAGTCAAAGCATTCACCTTTTTTTATATCAAGAAATGAGGTGGAATTTTCTAAGATACAAGGGCTGCAATATTGGATATATCGAGTCTATAACTTTAATGAGAAAAAAAATGAGGCAGATTTTTATACTATACAAGGATCTGTGGAAAAACATTTCGATTTAATTCCACAAAGTTACAAAGCTGCTCCAAAGTAGTCAGTAATGTTGAGCCATTTTTATATATAAAAGCTCAGATATATTTATAATTTGATTTTAGTTTAACTTGATTTAATTATTAGTGTTGAGTTGGATTAATTCAGCACTAATTTGGCAATGCTGCGACACAGAGCTAAATCTAATCCGATGGCCTGCTCTGTGCCAATAGCGGACGTTCTGGCACTGTAAAAAATATTCTGTTCGCAACAGGGCATCGCCACCTATTATTAGACGAATTAATCAATAGTTATAGTAAAGTCAAATACCCGCTGTACCTATAACCTTTTGTCAGTTATGAAAAAGCGATGTAGTATTATATACATTAAATTTATAATGGGCGAACAGTACGTGTTTAAATACGGATCTTTCCGCCGAATCAGCGTTATGTTCCATGGAGCCATCAATGACAGGTGAAGAAGAAAAGGAATATGGAGCAATCTTAATAGATACATCAATTTTTGATGGCAATGGTCTCCGTCTTGAAAAAGGGCTACTTAGTAAACTGTCTCAGTTCAAACAAAGCCCAATCGTATACCTCTTTCCAGATGTGATTAAAAACGAGGTCTTAAGACATCTAGAAAGCAAGATCAAAGTTTCAAGATCTGCGTTAGAAAAAACGCTAAATGATGCTGGAGACCACCTTTTTTTTGAAGGCAGTGAGTTAAATGATGCCAAACAGACATTAATAGGCAGCAAAGAGATCGAAGGTTTAGCCGATAGTAGAGTAGATAATTTTATAGAGTCAACCGGCGCTTTGGTTTTAGATTGCGGTGACTATGTGTCTGTATCTGATCTTCTTGCAGGATACTTTTCTAACAACCCGCCATTTGCGGAAACTGGAAAGAAAAAGAATGAGTTTCCAGACGCAATTGTTCTAATGGCCGTCGAGAGTTGGGCTGATCAAAATAATTTAAATGTTCTAGCCATCGCAAAAGATGGAGACTGGGAAAGTTATTGCACAAAATCTAAACGCATTGACTATATAGAAGATTTCTCAAAGGGACTTGCTGCCTTTAATAGAACCAATGGACCTTATGCATTGCTGGTTAACTTGGAAAGAGCGTTACATGAGAATAATGCGGAACATTTTCTTTTAGAAGTTGGCGCTGGGTTGGAATCCGCATTAAATGGAATAACGCCAGATCAAGAAGCTGATTCACATCTCTTTTGGGAGCCAGAAGGTTGTCATGCTTGGTTCAAAGAATTTGAGCTACTTGATAATGAATTCAGAATAGTTGATAAAGATGATGATTGGATTGTCTTGGAGGCTATGGCAAAAATTACTGTTGAAGCAGAAGGTGAGTTCTCTCTTTCGGATTATGACTCAATCGACAGAGATCATGTTTATATGGGGGGCATCACTGCTACTGCTATTGAAGAATTTGAATCAGAAATCTTAATTACAATATCTGGCGACTTAAACGGACCAATCGATGAATTAACGGTTGATGATGTTGAAGTAGTGAGTACGATCGGATCAATTAACTTCGGTACTATTGAGCTTGATTACGGTGAAGATTATTAGAATGACACATAACAAAGCACTGCTACGGAGAATTTACTCGCTAACGCTCGCAAATTTCCGCAGAGTGCAGCGTCAGCCATTTGGTATGGAAAATTCAATTCATGAGTGATCTAGACTATCATAAGCAAGCATTTAATAGAATGGGCTGGTTTATCCCGCCTTTCGTACAGCTTGGTTATTTAGGACGAGTTGCACAACAAATTTATGAAGGTAAAATCTGTGAGAGGACCTTAGAAAGCCACCTTGCGTGGATTTACTCTCCAGAGAATCTAGCTGCAATGGTTTCTGAACGTTATCACTCAGTTCCTTACGTCGGTGAATACAGCGAGACCATCGCCGAATGCGTTGAGGCTTATTTTTTGGGACTCAACCATATTGCAGTGTCTGGCCTAATGCCGGTAATTGAAGGGGCTGGCCGCAAGCTTGCTGAGAGCCGTTCTGTACAAGTAACTAGCATTAAGAGCGTATTTAAAAATTTGGCGGCTGATTGCAAAAGCGATGTTATCGCTAACAATATCGGTGCAGTAGGTGAAATTGTTTCAATGATAGATGCCTTCATAGAATTTACCGACAATAACCTATACATCAATTCAAACAACTACCCTTTGAGTGACAATACCAACAGGCACGGTATATTGCATGGTGCTTTCAGTGATGCGGATTATGGTGAACCCTTAAACTTTTTCAAGTCTATCGGGGCTATTGATTTCCTTTGCTTTGTTTCCGCTTTGAAGGCTCCGATATCATTTTTTGCCCCATCGTCTACAGTGGAGTCCAAAAAACTGGCCGCGTATTACCGGTTATGCGTTCAGCTTGGGCAAAGAAAGCCAACTGCGGCTAAAAAGGCCATGCACGCGACAAGCGCGTGATGGTACGTTCTAATGTCAGCTATTCGCTCAAGCCAGACTGTCAAGTTTACCTACGCCTGAGTCTGAGTCTGAGTTAATGTAATAATTGTCATACCTCACCGTACTCCCATCATACTCCTTAAGATACCCTCCATAGTGCCTAAACAGCATCTCTGGCCCCTTGTGTCCCATTTGCCCAGCTAGCCAAAACAGGTTAGCGCCTTGGCTAATATGCTTCGTGGCAAAAGTATGCCTCGTTTGGTAAGGATTGCGATATCTGATACCTGCTTTTTTCAGAGTTGGTACCCATGCTTTTTTCCTGATCGCATCAGCACCTGCCCAGGCTTTATTTGTTTTCGGGTCTTCGAAAATTACACAATCTTTCATAAACGTGAATTGCTTTTGGTTATTAAGGGCATTCATGGCCTCACTATTCAACTCTACCTTTCTAGTGCCAGCTTTAGTTTTGGTTTTCTTAATAACACCAACTACGCTGGCGGATTGCACGTGTGCAGTATTTTCTATGAAATCGATATCACTCCATCTTAATGCACATAATTCAGAGCTTCTTAACCCAGTATTAATGGCAAACTGAAATAAGTTTTTCCATTGCTCATATCTTGCCGCAGCAAGTAGGGCTGATACTTCTTTAGGCGACAAGGGATCAACGATATAACTGCTTTCATTGTCACTATTATTAGATTGATACCTTGAAGCAGATACAAGGCTTAAAGCATCTAAGCAAATCTTAGATGACTTTTCACAGTTGCAGTCACTGGTTGACGCAGAAATGCGCTACGGGTTGAAGTTTGTGGAAGAGCAGGAAATCTTATTTGGTGATGGTTCTGGAGCGCACTTACACGGCATCATTCCACAGGCGTCTAAATTTAAAGCGGAGTTTGAGGTAGAGAAACAAAATGGCATTGATGATCTGCGACTTGCCATGTTGCAGGCTCAGTTAGCACGATTCCCAGCCTCTGGTCATGTGTTGCACTTTGTTGATTGGGCGAAAATTGAGTTAATGAAAGATACCTTAGGCCGTTATATTTTAGCAAATCCAGCGGCACTAACGGGACCTACTCTGTGGGGATTACCTGTTGTTGCCACTGAAACTGCCGCTTTCAAAGGTAAGTTTTTAACTGGGGCATTCAATGCAGGGGCTCAGTTATTTGACCGTGAGGAAACTAACGTTGTCATTTCTACTGAGAATACTGATGACTTCGAGAAAAACATGATTTCCATTCGTTGCGAGGAACGATTGGCATTAGCGGTAAAACGACCTGAAGCCTTTATTTATGGTGATTTTACGGCACCAAAAACAGGTGAATAATCCATGAAAGCGGTCAATAGGCCGCTTTTTCTTTTTGGGGTGATCTATGAAACTAAAGATATTACGTGCAATTTATTTTGGTAATAAGGTAGTTGTAGAAGGTGAAGAAATAGAAACACTGGAGCAACATGGCCGTGAACTCGTTTTAAAAGGCTATGCAGTTGAAATTGAAGGTGAACAGAATCCTGTAGAGCCAGAGCCAGAGCCAGAGCCAGAGCCAGAGCCAGAGCCAGAGCCAGAGCCAGAGCCAGAGCCAGAGCCAGAGCCAGAGCCAGAGCCAGAGCCAGAGCCAGAGCCAGAGCCAAAAAAAGAAACTAAAGGCAAAAAGGAGAAATAATGCTTTCTCTTGAACTTATCAAACAACAACTCAGATTAGAGATTGATTATGTTGAAGAAGATGATTTGTTAACACTTTATTCAGCAGCGGCGCTTCGTTTGATTGAAAGCCATACAAGGCGGACATTAGTTCAAGAGTCTGAGGCAGATATCGACCCTGAGTTGAATTTGGTTTTTAGTGGTGACGTACGCCTTGCGGCACTGCTGATCATTGGTCATTGGTATGCTAATCGAGAATCTGTTGTTGTTGGCGCGTCTGGCGCTCAACTTCCGCTGGGGTTTGATGCTTTATTACAACCTTATGTGAGGTATGGGATATGACATCGATTCAAGCCGGCGAACTCAATAAACGTATTGCGTTATCACGCCCAGAAGAAATCAGGGACGATTTTGGTGAACCTAAAACAGAGTTAGTAAAAGTCACTGACGTATGGGCCAAAGCAGAAGCTATATCTAATCGCAAAATTCGCACTGCAGATCAGCAACAAGTTATCGAAACCTACCATTTCACCATCCGACCTCGTAGCGATATCAATGTGGGATGGATAATTGCTTATCAAAAGCGCAACTTTACGGTGCGCGCTTTAGATAGAAACCAGTCAGACCGTTTAATTATTACAGCGGAGGTCGACAGTCGACATGATAGAAACTGATATCAAGGCAGACTTAGAGCGACTAACGGGATTGAACGCTTACCCTGTCGCGCTTCCTTCAAATGTGCTTGAGGGGGTGACTTATCAGAAAATAAGTGACCCCAAAATGATAACCGGCCTAGCTAAAACATCTCTTGTTCAAGCGCGATTTCAAATTACCTTTCAGATCCCTAATGACTATTCAAAAGCCTTAAAGCTTGAAAAAGTAGTGCTCAATGCATGGGAAAACATCATTCATGGTCACATTGGCCGTTATCCCGTTCAAACAGTTCAGCGAGGTAATTTCATGCAGAACCGAGAAGAACAGACGGATAAACGGGTTATTTGGCGTGTGATGCGTGATTTTTTTATCACTTATCCCGAGGGGGCTGAATGAGGGTAACCGTTGAGATAAAAGGCCTCAAAGAATTGGAGTATGAGTTAAATCGTTTAGGGGAGGACATTACAACAAAAGTGCTACGGCAGGCAGGGCGTGAAGCGATGGCACCAGTGCTGGAGGATATGAAGCAGCATGCAGGATATGATGCAACCAGTGAAGCAGAGCACATGCGAGACAGTATCAAGATCCGCACAACGAGCCGCATGAAAGACCAAAAAACGTTATCTGTTATGACGGTTCGTGTGGGACCAAGTAAAGCTCACGCAATGAAAGCCAAAGCGCAAGAATTTGGCACAGTAAAACAAATTCCTAGTCCCTTCATCCGTCCAGCATTGGACTACAACCGCCAGTTTATTTTAAACACGCTAGCCGCTGAAATACGCGCTAGCATCGAAAAATATCGTTAATTCATTTAGTTGGAGTAAAAGTTATGGCAGATAAAACTTCGCCAGAGTACGCCGTTCTTCCTGCTGGCACCATTGTTAAATGGGGTAAAGTCAGTGATTTACCAACAGCACTGAAACCACTGATTAACTGTAAATCTATTGGTGCAACAGGTACTACAGGTAGTTTTGTTGATTGCACAACGTTAATTGATTTAAATAAGCAATCAATCTCAGATTTACCCGACGGGCAAGAGAAGACGCTGGGGTTTATTGATGATCCCGAAAATGCCGACTTCGCAGCATTTTTAACAGCAGCTGACGCAAGAGAAACCGTTCAATTCTATGTGCAATTCCCAAATAAACGTACAGCAACAATACTATTAGCGCTGGCGGGTTGGGAGTTGAATGACGTTAGTGCGCCTGCTAGTGAGGTTATGCAAATCACGGTTAAAGGTAAGCAAAACAATGTTAAATGGGGTGTGGCTGCTACAGGGGGCACAAAATAATGTCTCTAAAATCATCATTACTAAATGGTTCTGCGATTTACACAATTAAGACCGGTATTAATTGGAACGGCCAATACTATGACGCTAAGTTTCTCATGGGCGCAACTGTTCAGAATGGAAAAGTGGTTACACAAATTGGTTTCAGTGCGGATACCTTCGGTATTTTCAATCCATCCAGCGGCAAGTTGGAGGCTGTTTTCTTTGTAGAAAATGGTCAGGTGTTCATCAATGAAGCGTTTATTAACAAGGCCACAATTGAAAAGCTTCTGGTTGGTGTAGAAATTAAGTCAAAACGCTATGAAAAAGGAAAGGCTGGGTATCGGCTTGATGCGGAAACAGGTAGCGCGGAGTTTAATAAATTGGAAGTTTATGGCGATTTTAAAGTGAGTGGCGATGCTGGGCGTGTCATTTTAGATGCAACGGGACTGATGATTTATGACCAATCAGGGCGATGGGCGGTTAAAGTTGGGAGGAAACCATGAGTGATCTGGGCTTATTTATTAACCCTAAAGATGGAGGGAAATCCATTGAATTAACAAAAGATAATTACCCTCTCACGTTCATCACTAAAATTACCACCCACCCCAGATATCCGCAAAAAGACAACAGAAACAAGTCCGTTAATGTGCCCGGGCTCTCTCGGTATAACGTGGTGATTATTCCCTCAGCACTTTGTCATTTTCTAGCCTATGGTTCGGTACAAATGGTAAGAGTCGGTAGCTATTGGACTTCAGGAGATACTTTCCACTGCTATTATGATGAGTTCGGTGGCCCTGATGGTTGGTTGCCGGGAAGTGATGGTGAG
>NZ_JAMPMI010000035.1:0-4361 GCF_028478065.1 Providencia sp. PROV255
TTTTAAGGTTGTGTCAGTACTGACTGACCGCACCATATTGCTGATATGGCTCAGTTGGTAGAGCACACCCTTGGTAAGGGTGAGGTCCCCAGTTCGAATCTGGGTATCAGCACCATATAATCGGCATTTAAAAAGAATTTACCTAGCGGCAATAGCGCGGTGGTCCCACCTGACCCCATGCCGAACTCAGTAGTGAAACGCCGTAGCGCCGATGGTAGTGTGGGGTCTCCCCATGTGAGAGTAGGGAACTGCTAGGTTTTAAATATAAAGAAGCCACCCATTGGGTGGCTTTTTGCATTCTATTAATAGCGCAATTCTCACTAATTATCTTATTTTCCTAATCTTGCTATTCACTCTTAATCCAGCCTGATAGACTTATCCTATCCTAGTTTTATTTGTACTGAAGGCTGTAATGAACCTAACGTCTGAACTTAAATCATTTAATAGCTTTGGCATTCAAGCAAAAGCATTATCAATTGTTTTTGTGGATAACCAAGAATCTTTACTCCAACAATGGGTCGAGGCTAAAAATCAGCAACTCCCAGTATTATTATTAGGGGGGGGAAGTAATGTTCTATTTGTTGCAGACTTTGAAGGTGTTGTAATTATTAATCAGCTTAAGGGAATAGAAATAACAGAAGATAACAGTTATTGGTATGTTCATACTCAAGCAGGTGAAAATTGGCATCAATTACTTGAAACATTATTGAGTAAAGGTATTTGTGGTGCAGAAAATTTAGCATTAATCCCGGGTTGTGTGGGTTCTGCACCCATTCAAAATATAGGTGCTTATGGTATAGAGCTGAAAGATATATGTGAGTATGTTGATGTGCTTTCCCTTGAAACAGGCAGAGTAATACGACTAACAGCTTCAGAGTGCCAATTTGGCTATCGTGATAGTATTTTTAAGCATGAGTATCAATATGGCTATGTCATCATCAGTGTTGGGTTAAAATTAGCTAAAGAATGGGTTCCTAAGCTTATGTATGGAGATCTTGCTCAACTTGATCCCAATACAGTAACACCAGAGCAAGTATTTAATTCGGTATGCCAAACACGTAGAAGCAAATTACCTGACCCAACAGTAACGGGCAATGCGGGTAGTTTCTTTAAAAATCCTGTTATTTCAGCAGAAAAGGCACAGGCCATAAAAATAGCTTATCCTAATTGCCCTCAATATGAACAAGCAGATGGTAGTGTTAAATTAGCCGCAGGTTGGTTAATTGACCAGTGCGGTTTAAAAGGTCATCAAATAGGTGGCGCAGCTGTTCACACCCAACAGGCGTTGGTATTAATTAATAAACAGCACGCAACAGGGCAAGATATTGCTAACTTGGCGAAATATGTGAGCCAAACGGTAGCAAAGCGCTTTGATATTATTTTAGAGCCAGAAGTAAGGTTTATCGGTCGAGTGGGAGAAGTTAATGCAATGGATTATATTCGATGAAAGAAACTAATATTCCTTTACAGCTAATTGATATCTTAGCTGATGCTCAGGTCCATTCGGGGGAGCAACTCGGTGAACAATTAGGAATGACAAGATCTGCAATTAATAAACATATCAAAACATTGCGCTCTTGGGGATTAAATATAGAAACAATAGCTGGCAAAGGCTATAAGCTTCCATATCAAATCAATTTATTAAGTGAAGAAGCCATTAAAAAGCAAATTGATGATGTGAATATTATTGTTGAGCCAGTGATCGATTCAACAAACCAATATATGTTAGAGCGTATTGCTGAGCTTAAATCAGGAGATACTTGCTTAGCCGAATATCAAAGTGCTGGACGTGGTAGAAGAGGGCGTCAGTGGATATCTCCATTTGGTTGTAATCTATATCTTTCAATGTATTGGAGATTAGAACAAGGCCCAGCAGCAGCAGTGGGACTAAGTCTGGTTGTGGGCATCGTAATTGCTGAAGTTTTAAATAGAATTAGTCAAGAAAAAGTGAAAGTAAAGTGGCCTAATGACCTGTATATGAATGATAAAAAACTTGCAGGAATTCTTGTTGAATTAACTGGTAAAACAGGAGATGCAGCTCATATTATTATTGGTGTTGGTATTAACATTGGAATGAATAATAACAATATTGAAAGTTCAAAATCAATAACACAAGAATGGTCATCACTAAGAGATGAGGTTGAAAATATAGAGCGTAATGAATTATCTGCTAATATTATTAAGTCATTAAGAGAATCTTTAGTTATATTTGAACACGAAGGACTAAAACCATTTTTAGATCGATGGTTTAAACTAGATAATTTTCTGAACAGGCATGTTAAGTTATTGATAGGTAATGATGTAATATCAGGTATTGAGCGTGGCGTTAATGATCAAGGTGCATTATTACTACAAAAGGATAATGGAGAAATAATTCCCTATATTGGAGGGGAAATATCCTTAAGGCTAAACGAGTGATATATTATTGGCCGGAGATAAGCCGGCCAATATAAATAATTATTTTCTTAATCTAACACTCTGAATAGTATGGTTCTCACCTTTAGTCATAATTAAACTGGCTCTTTCCTTCGTTGGTAATATATTTTCTTCAAGATTTAATCCATTAATTTCATCCCAAATAGACCCTGCAATATTAATAGCTTCATCTTCACTTAATTTAGAGTAGCTATGGAAATAAGAATCAGGATCTGAGAATGCACCTTGCCTAAATTTAAGAAACCGACCGATATACCATTGTTTTAATAATTCAGGTGCAGCATCGACATAAATGGAAAAATCAACAAAATCAGATACAAAGACATGATGAGGATCTTGCGGGTAATCCATATCACTTTGTAAGACATTCAGCCCTTCAAGTATTAAAATATCAGGTTGATCAATGATTTGTTCTTGGTCAGGAACGATATCATACGTTAAATGTGAATAAACAGGAGCCTTAACGTTACGTGCACCTGACTTTATTTGCGACACGAAGTTAACGAGTTTTCGCATATCATAAGATTGCGGAAACCCTTTTTTCTTCATGATATTCCTATCTTTTAATACTTGATTAGGATGTAAGAAACCATCAGTTGTAATCAAGTCAACTTTACGGTGTTCTGGCCAACGAGTGAGTAGTGCTTGTAGTAAACGTGCAGTTGTACTCTTACCAACAGCTACACTACCTGCTATACCAATAATATAAGGCACTTTTGCGCCATTAGTTCCAAGGAATTGCTCTAGGACAGCCTGACGACGCAAGTTTGAGCTGATATAAAAATTCAATAAACGCGATAAAGGTAGATAAATCTCTATAACATCTTCCATAGAGAGTTCTTCGTTAATCCCTTTTAACTCTAGAAGTTCACTCGATGTTAATGTAAGTGGAACTGAATCACGTAACGTTGCCCAGTGTTCTCTATCAAACTCTAAGTATGGCGTAGTAATAAAATTTTCTTTCTTTTTCATAAACCAACATCTGCCTATTTTATGCAGGTTGGACAGGTTGCCTAAACACCCGTATCCATAAAATTTGCTAGCATCATAGCGAGTGAAAGTGGGGAGGCGTAGGTTTTTTTCTATTTTTTATGAGTTTTTTTTGATGTAGGCAGAAAAAATGATACTGAGTGATGAAAAAAACACCTAAAAATGAGAGGCTAAAATTGTGATATCGAATAAAAAATAATAATTTTAAAAATTTTAAGCCTCTTTCTCCCTTTACTGACCAAATGATAATGGACTATAGTTAACAGCTGCTGTTGATGTTTTAAGCTTAAAATAGTTAAAAAATCAACAAAAAGCCCAAAAGCGAACAAAATGTGAGCGAACAAACAAAAAAATTAATTTTTTTGTTGCAACCTGCGCCGACTCTACCTAGAATGCGCAGCACTTGATGCCGGCATAGCTCAGTTGGTAGAGCAACTGACTTGTAATCAGTAGGTCCCGAGTTCGACTCTTGGTGCCGGCACCATTAACAATTTGGATAGGTGGGATACCCAAGCGGCCAAAGGGAGCAGACTGTAAATCTGCCGTCACAGACTTCGAAGGTTCGAATCCTTCTCCCACCACCATCTCCAAGAAATTTTCTTAAGAGAAAATTTTGAGGAACAGTTTAACAGCTGATAACTCAGGTAGCCGAGTTCATTGCGGGCATCGTATAATGGCTATTACCTCAGCCTTCCAAGCTGATGATGCGGGTTCGATTCCCGCTGCCCGCTCCAAGATGTGCTGATATGGCTCAGTTGGTAGAGCACACCCTTGGTAAGGGTGAGGTCGGCAGTTCGAATCTGCCTATCAGCACCACTTCCCTTATGTTCTCACTAATCTCCCTGATTTGTCTCCTGAAAAAAACAAGCGAAATAAATTCTTGCTTGGTTGATGTGGTTTAACCACCGATTCCGTGTCTTAGAGGGACAATCTAA
>NZ_JAMPMI010000036.1:0-3301 GCF_028478065.1 Providencia sp. PROV255
TTGAATGTCTGGCAGTTCCCTACTCTCACATGGGGAGACCCCACACTACCATCGGCGCTACGGCGTTTCACTGCTGAGTTCGGCATGGGGTCAGGTGGGACCACCGCGCTATTGCCGCCAGACAAATTCTGTGTGTTCCCGTTTAATCTCACTTTCGTGCACTAAACCAGAACATCAATCTCGAACAAGCTGCTGTGTCCTTCACCTTTCGGCTTCTCACGCTTATTGAATCAACATAATCTCTCTAAAACACCTTCGGTGTTGTCAGGTTAAGCCTCACGGTTCATTAGTATTGGTTAGCTCAACGTATCGCTACGCTTACACACCCAACCTATCAACGTCTTAGTCTTAAACGTTCCTTTAGGACCCTTTAAGAGTCAGGGAAGACTCATCTCAAGGCAAGTTTCCCGCTTAGATGCTTTCAGCGGTTATCTCTTCCGCACTTAGCTACCGGGCAATGCCATTGGCATGACAACCCGAACACCAGTGGTGCGTCCACTCCGGTCCTCTCGTACTAGGAGCAGCCCCTTTCAATCTTCCAACGCCCACGGCAGATAGGGACCGAACTGTCTCACGACGTTCTAAACCCAGCTCGCGTACCACTTTAAACGGCGAACAGCCGTACCCTTGGGACCTACTTCAGCCCCAGGATGTGATGAGCCGACATCGAGGTGCCAAACACCGCCGTCGATATGAACTCTTGGGCGGTATCAGCCTGTTATCCCCGGAGTACCTTTTATCCGTTGAGCGATGGCCCTTCCATTCAGAACCACCGGATCACTAAGACCTACTTTCGTACCTGCTCGAGCCGTCACTCTCGCAGTCAAGCTGGCTTATGCCTTTGCACTAACCGCATGATGTCCGACCATGCTTAGCCAACCTTCGTGCTCCTCCGTTACTCTTTGGGAGGAGACCGCCCCAGTCAAACTACCCACCAGACACTGTCCGCACCCCGGATAACGGGGCTACGTTAGAACATCAAACATTAAAGGGTGGTATTTCAAGGTTGGCTCCATGCAGACTGGCGTCCACACTTCAAAGCCTCCCACCTATCCTACACATCAAGGCTCAATGTTCAGTGTCAAGCTATAGTAAAGGTTCACGGGGTCTTTCCGTCTTGCCGCGGGTACACTGCATCTTCACAGCGAGTTCAATTTCACTGAGTCTCGGGTGGAGACAGCCTGGCCATCATTACGCCATTCGTGCAGGTCGGAACTTACCCGACAAGGAATTTCGCTACCTTAGGACCGTTATAGTTACGGCCGCCGTTTACTGGGGCTTCGATCAAGAGCTTCTCCTTACGGATAACCCCATCAATTAACCTTCCAGCACCGGGCAGGCGTCACACCGTATACGTCCACTTTCGTGTTTGCACAGTGCTGTGTTTTTAATAAACAGTTGCAGCCAGCTGGTATCTGCGACTGGCTTCAGCTCCATGAGTAAATCACTTCACCTAATGCCAGCGTGCCTTCTCCCGAAGTTACGGCACCATTTTGCCTAGTTCCTTCACCCGAGTTCTCTCAAGCGCCTGAGTATTCTCTACCTGACCACCTGTGTCGGTTTGGGGTACGATTAATGATAATCTAGAGCTTAGAGGCTTTTCCTGGAAGCGGGGCATGAGCTACTTCATCACCGTAGTGACTCGTCATCGGACCTCAGCATATAGTGAACCGGATTTGCCTAATTCACCTGCCTACATCCTTAAACCGGGACAACCGTCGCCCGGATAGCCTAGCCTTCTCCGTCCCCCCATCGCAATTATCACCAGTACGGGAATATTAACCCGTTTCCCATCGACTACGCATTTCTGCCTCGCCTTAGGGGTCGACTCACCCTGCCCCGATTAACGTTGGACAGGAACCCTTGGTCTTCCGGCGTGCGGGTTTTTCACCCGCATTATCGTTACTTATGTCAGCATTCGCACTTCTGATACCTCCAGCATGCCTCACAGCACACCTTCACAGGCTTACAGAACGCTCCCCTACCCAACAATATTTACATATCGCTGCCGCAGCTTCGGTGCATAGTTTAGCCCCGTTACATCTTCCGCGCAGGCCGACTCGACCAGTGAGCTATTACGCTTTCTTTAAATGATGGCTGCTTCTAAGCCAACATCCTGGCTGTCTGAGCCTTCCCACTTCGTTTCCCACTTAACTATGACTTTGGGACCTTAGCTGGCGGTCTGGGTTGTTTCCCTCTTCACGACGAACGTTAGCACCCGCCGTGTGTCTCCCGTGATAACATTCTTCGGTATTCGTAGTTTGCATCGAGTTGGTAAGTCGGGATGACCCCCTAGTCGAAACAGTGCTCTACCCCCGAAGATGAGTTCACGAGGCGCTACCTAAATAGCTTTCGGGGAGAACCAGCTATCTCCCGGTTTGATTGGCCTTTCACCCCCAGCCACAAGTCATCCGCTAATTTTTCAACATTAGTCGGTTCGGTCCTCCAGTTAGTGTTACCCAACCTTCAACCTGCCCATGGCTAGATCACCGGGTTTCGGGTCTATACCCTGCAACTTATTCGCCCAGTTAAGACTCGGTTTCCCTACGGCTCCCCTATACGGTTAACCTTGCTACAGAATATAAGTCGCTGACCCATTATACAAAAGGTACGCAGTCACCCCACCCCAAAGCACATTCACTGCTTGTTTTGTGTGTTGGGCGTCGCAAAAAACGCTCCGCCAACGCGTGTTGAATGTCACTTCAAAGTTGTCCTCAACACCAGAAAATGCTTTGGTGGTGGGGCTCCCACTGCTTGTACGTACACGGTTTCAGGTTCTATTTCACTCCCCTCGCCGGGGTTCTTTTCGCCTTTCCCTCACGGTACTGGTTCACTATCGGTCAATCAGGAGTATTTAGCCTTGGAGGATGGTCCCCCCATATTCAGACAGGATAACACGTGTCCCGCCCTACTCGTCGAGTTCACAACACTAACACCTTCGGATACGGGGCTATCACCCTTTACTGCCGGCCTTTCCAGACCGTTCTCCTGATGCTAATGCTGATTAAGACTCTGGGCTGCTCCCCGTTCGCTCGCCGCTACTAGGGGAATCTCGGTTGATTTCTTTTCCTCGGGGTACTGAGATGTTTCAGTTCCCCCGGTTCGCTTCGTTTGACTATGTATTCATCAAACGATAGTGCAACGAATTGCACTGGGTTTCCCCATTCGGAAATCGTCGGTTATCACGGTTCATATCACCTTACCGACGCTTATCGCAGATTAGCACGTCCTTCATCGCCTCTGATTGCCTAGGCATCCACCGTGTACGCTTAGTCGCTTAACCTCACAACCCGAAGGTGTC
>NZ_JAMPMI010000037.1:0-1160 GCF_028478065.1 Providencia sp. PROV255
TATCCCTTTCTTTCTCCGTTCTCAGTTGCATTTCAGTGCCATCAGGTAACACCACTTTAATCACACCGGATTCGGTCATAAGTCGGTTCAATATCATCATCAGTTGATAGCTTTCAGTAACCATCGCTGTTGCTTTGTTAACACCGTCTGATACTGAACCAATCATCGTGATTGAAATAACGTATTTCACATCTGTTAGCGCCACTGGAACGGGAAAGCTTAACGTCATTTGTGTATCGCTTTCCACCGAGCGAATGCTGTTTTGATATATCGTATTGCCCGACTGGATAAGGATAATTTGCCCCACAGAGACTTTCGTCACGCTGTTTTTCCATAACGTGCTTTTACCTGTGATTCTCGGGTCGTTAGCCTTTGTTGAGATAGTGCCAATTTCATAAATCATGGGGTTTCCTTGAATTTTGAACGTAAAAAAACCGCAATTAAGCGGCTTATTTGTGATTGGGTGTTTTTAGAAGCTAAAAGTAATCATTAAAATCGATGCAATAGGAACTGGAATACACGACTTGGTTATACATATAGTTGGCGTAACTTGGGTAAAAATCGATGGTCCACATCCGGTTTGCGATTAGCTTGTTATTTTCAACTCTAAACCCTGATAAATAACAATTAACGTTTACCCTTTCATTTTCTAACCAGGTATTGGGCATATCCATGCTGAACATCGGTTTTTCAAATGAGCTTGTGGCGACATTTCCACTCATTTTGATGGTGTGCCCATTATTAAAGAATGGAATGTAATCTGAATTGAAAACCACTTTACCCTGTTTGTTCCAAATCGTTAATCCATCGGCGGGTTGTAGATTTAAACCGTACGAAAAAACGACGACATACACCCAACCCGCCCCCCAAGATATAATTCGGTTGTTAGGCCGGTCATAGCGAAGTACTTGGCTTGTGCTTTCTGGTCGCAGGAAAACTAATGCAGAACTACGATTGGGTATATCGTTCGGTAAGCTCCAGTAACCTCGATTGTTATTGACGTCGATATAAATTTTCTTACGATAAACACAATAAGCCACTTCATTTTCTTGGGTGATACTTCGAAAGTTATCAATTGCTGCAGAGGCCCCTGCATTCAAAAATAAACCGTAAGTATCAGGTGGGTTATCTTTTAGCGTACCGTATAAGAAAAAATGCGA
>NZ_JAMPMI010000039.1:0-1226 GCF_028478065.1 Providencia sp. PROV255
GTTTAGCTAGCCTTTCCAGCACTTTTATTCTCTCGCAATAACCTCAAGGCCTAAACAACGAGCTTGATCTGATATTATGATCCATTCATACTCATCATTGATCATATCATGTCAAATCGATCATTACACTGCGGCATAACCTTCTCCTCTACGTTGGGACTTCTGTGAAGGGCTAAACACACTCAGTTCCTGCCTACCGTACTTGAGCCTTTTTGCCTCTTCTCTCGACAACCCGTATGAGTTCATGACCACCTCCTCGGGCATGCCTCGGATGGCTGAGATCCGGCCGGCCAATGGGCTGTTCATGGCTTCGTCGTTGGTCAAGAATGAAACCCATTCAAGTCCATCTTGGTCTGCCTTCTTTAGTACAACGAAGTTTTGTGGGATCACTAGGAGTTGGCCCTCTTGCACTGTGTCATCGAACACTAGCCGCCCTTCGTTGGATGCGACCTGGACTCGCCCACTTCCCTTTGTGAAGTACACAATGCTGTGTGCGTTGATCTTCCAGTTAGGGGCAAATATGGCATTCTGGTAAAGGTTAACTTTCTCTGCACTGAGGCGGAGGTGGCTAAGGATGGGAAGTTTGCGACTGTTGAGGGAGGTCAAACGGCCACCTTGTGGGTTAAACACATCAGCCTTCTCAGGGTTGTCAATGTTCTCAGTGACCTGAGCACTGCAAATTGTCTCCTCTAAGCCGTTGTGTCGTCCTCGTCCACCACCACCGTGGCGTGATCTCTCGGACCTCTGCTCCTCCTGACCGTGGCGTGATCTCTCAGATCTCTGCTCCTCCTGGCCGTACTCAGGGATCAACAACTCGAGGTCTCCTTCGACACGGACAATGGCACCCCTGTCGTCGTTCTGGCCTTGGAGCTTGTTAATGGTCTCACGGTCTACTTGGTAGACTTCTGCTAGGATATCACCGTTGAGGCCACTGAAGATATTTTGGCCTTCGTTCTCGTGGCTTCCTCTTGATCGGCGACCGTGACCATCACTCTCGTGTCTTGATTGGTGGCCGTGACGTTCACTCTCGTGGTGTCGGTCGTGGTGGCGCCCTTGATCTCTTCCTTCTTGTGGGTTCCCAGCTAGGAAGAAGTTCCTCAAGTTGTCATCAAGCTGGTTTTGGTAGTTGCTAGTGTCAAACAACGAGACATAGGTGAGAGTCTCTTCTCCATCGTTGTACAACCATTTTGACGTTCCTGCAGGAGAGACGATGATGTCGCCTTCAC
>NZ_JAMPMI010000040.1:0-1066 GCF_028478065.1 Providencia sp. PROV255
TTATCACCTGGCATTACCATCTCTACGCCTTCTGGCAGTTCGATAGTACCGGTTACGTCAGTTGTACGGAAGTAGAACTGTGGACGGTAACCTTTGAAGAATGGAGTGTGACGACCACCTTCATCTTTGCTCAGAATATAAACTTCTGATTCGAATTTAGTGTGTGGCTTGATTGAACCTGGTTTTGCCAGTACTTGACCACGTTGAATTTCTTCACGTTTAGTACCACGCAGCAGAACACCTACGTTCTCACCCGCACGACCTTCGTCCAGCAGTTTACGGAACATTTCAACGCCAGTACAAGTTGTTTTAACCGTGTCTTGAATACCAACGATTTCAACTTCTTCACCAACTTTGATGATACCACGCTCAACACGGCCTGTTACTACTGTACCACGACCTGAGATTGAGAATACGTCTTCGATTGGCAGCAGGAATGGCTTGTCAATTGCACGCTCTGGCTCTGGAATGTAAGTATCCAGGTGGCCTGCTAATTCAACAATTTTCGCTTCCCACTCTGGGTTGCCTTCCAGCGCTTTCAGAGCTGAACCACGAACAACTGGAGTGTCGTCGCCTGGGAAATCGTATTGAGACAGAAGTTCACGAACTTCCATTTCAACTAATTCTAACAGCTCTTCGTCGTCTACCATGTCACATTTGTTCAGGAACACGATGATGTAAGGAACACCAACCTGGCGACCTAACAGGATGTGCTCACGAGTTTGTGGCATTGGGCCATCAGTCGCAGCAACAACCAGGATTGCACCGTCCATCTGTGCAGCACCAGTGATCATGTTTTTAACATAGTCGGCGTGTCCTGGGCAGTCTACGTGTGCGTAGTGGCGAGTTGGAGTATCGTATTCTACGTGTGAAGTAGAGATAGTGATACCACGCGCTTTTTCTTCTGGTGCGTTATCGATTTGGTCGAATGCACGAGCAGAACCGCCGTAAGTTTTAGCCAGAACAGTAGTGATAGCTGCTGTCAGAGTAGTTTTACCGTGGTCAACGTGGCCGATAGTACCAACGTTAACGTGCGGTTTTGAACGTTCAAATTTTTCTTTAGACA